>JAYNNS010000006.1:0-7545 GCA_038112835.1 Curvibacter sp.
CTCCTTGCCCAGGCGGCCAGCCTGGGCTTCGTCGCGCGCCTAGATTGGCGCCGTTTGCACACTGTTCGCACTTGAGAAATGAGTGTGAACAGGCCCTGTTGGCCATAAAAAAGCGCCCCGCAGGGCGCTGGTGGGTGAGGCGGACCGCCGGCTTACTTGCCGTGCTTGGCGATCAGCGCCTTGGCCGTGTCGAGCAGTTTCTTGCCGTCGAAGCCGCGCTTGTTCATGTCCGCCACCCACTCGTCGTCCACAGCGGCGGAGCGCTTGACGAACTCCTGGGCCTCGGCGTTGCTCAGGGTGTAGATGGTGTTGCCGCGCTCCACCGAGGGCTTGCGACCCGGGATGTCGCTGTCCTGCTGCTGCTTGCCCAGCCAGGCCGAGGTGGCCAGGCCCGAGTTGTTGTCGATGACCTTCTTGAGGTCGGGCGTCAGCGACTCGTACTTGGCCTTGTTCATGGTCATCACGAAGGTCGTGGTGTACAGGCCCGGATGGCCGGCCGGGAATTCGGTGTGGAACTTGGTGAGTTCGTGCACCTTGACGGCCGGCACCACTTCCCAGGGGATCACGCTGGCGTCGAGCGTGCCGTGGGACAGCGCATCCGGGATCTGCGGCAGCGGCATGCCCACGGGCGTGGCGCCCACGGCCTGCAGCAGCTTGGTGACCTGGCGGGTCGGGCCGCGCACCTTCAGGCCCTTGAGATCGTCCGGGCTCTTGATCTGCTTGGCCTTGGAATGGAACATGCCCGGGCCGTGCACATGCAGGGCGATGGGGTGGGTGTCCTTGAACTCGTCCACGGCCACGGTCTGCACGTATTCCCAATAGGCCTTGGACGTGGCCTCGGCATTGTTGAGCATGAAGGGCAGCTCGAAGACCTCGATGCGCGGGAAGCGACCGGCCGTGTTGCCTGGCAGGGTCCAGACCACGTCGACCACGCCGTCGCGCGCCTGGTCGTAGAGCTGCACCGGCGTGCCGCCGAGCTGCATGGCGGGATAGGCCTCGAACTTGATGCGGCCGCCCGAGTCCTTTTCCACCTTGTCCATCCAGGGCTTGTGCATGGTCAGCCAGACGGCCGACATGGGTGACATGAAGGTGTGGAACTTGAGCGTGACGCTCTGCTGGGCCAGGCCCAGGGTGGGCACGCCCAGGGCCGCGGCGGCGGCGGTGGTCTTGAGCAGGGTGCGGCGTTGGATCATGATCGGTCTCCTCGTTGGGGATGCCGGCACCTTAGCGGAAAAACGGCGCCGGACAGGCTGGGGCTTTCCCTCAAAGGGCTGCAGCAACTTCGTTCTAGCTGCTATGCCGCTAGCCGACGTACTGCACGAGCCAGAGCGAGATGGCGGGGAAGAAGAGCAGCAGCAGGGTACGGATCACGTCGCTGGCCAGGAAGGGCAGCACGCCGCGGTAGCTCTCGCCGATGGGCACGTCCCGGGCCATGCCGTTGACCACGTAGACGTTCAGGCCCACGGGCGGCGCGAGCAGGCCGAAGCCCACGGTCATCAGCACCATGATGCCGAACCAGATCGCGACCGACTCCTTGGGCAGGCCGAAGTCCAGGCCCATGATCAGCGGGAAGAAGATGGGGATGGTCAGCAGGATCATGGACAGCTCGTCCATCACCGCGCCCAGCACCACGTAGAGCAGCAGGATGGCCGAGACCACCATCAACGGTGGCAGGCCCCAGCCGCCCACGAGGGTGGCCAGCTGGGCCGGGACCTGGGTCAGGGCCAGGGCGGCGTTCATCAGGTCGGCGCCGATGAAGATCATGAAGATCATGGCCGAGCTCTCGGCGGTGGCCAGGAAACAGTGCTTGAGCTTGGCCCAGCCGAGCTCGCGCTTGAACAGCGCGGCCCCGAAGGTGGCCGCCGCGCCGATGGCCGCGCCTTCGGTGGGCGTGAAGATGCCGCCGTAGATGCCGCCGAAGACCAGCAGGAAGATCAGCGCGATGGGCAGCACGCCCAGCAGGGACTGGTGGTTCACGCGTTCGGTCACCACATCGTGCTCGGGCGCGTGGCCGGGGACGAAGCGCACATACAGCGCGATGGCCGCCAGATAGCCCAGCATCGCGATGAGGCCCGGCACCATGGCGGCGGCAAAGAGCTTGGCGATGTTCTGCTCGGTCAGGATGGCGTAGATCACCAGCGGCACCGAGGGAGGCACCAGGATGCCCAGCGTGCCGCCGGCGGCCAGCGTGCCCGTGGCCAGACGGCCCGAGTAGCCGTGGCGCTTCATCTCGGGCAGGGCCACCGAGGTGATGGTGGCGGCCGTGGCCACCGAGGAGCCGCAAATGGCGCCGAAGGCCGTGCTGGCCATGACCGAGGCCATGGCCAGGCCGCCGCGCACGCGCGCCATCAGCGCGCTGGCAAACGCGAACAGGGCCTTGGAGATGCCGCCCTGGGTGGCGAACTGCCCCATGAGGATGAAGAGCGGGATCACCGAGAGGTCGTAGCTCGCGAAGCGCGCGAAGGCCTGGGTGTTGAGGAAGTTGGACAGCGGCAGCCAGCCGGCCTGGGCCAGATAGCCGGCACAGCCGGCGGCGAACATGGCGATGGCGATGGGGATGCGCACGGCCATCAGCCCCAGCATGATGCCGAAGATCATCAAGGTCAGCAGCAGCGGGCTCATGTACGGGCCCCCACGCTGGCCACTTCGTGTGCTGCGCTGCCCCCCGAGGGGGCGCTCGCGCCTTGGGACGGCCCGGCGGCGCTCATGCGTGCCCCTCGGTCTCGAAGCCGGCCAGGGCCTGCCACAGCGCGATCAGGGCCGTCAGCAGCAGCGGCGGCACCATGAAGCAGTAGACGATCCACTCCGGAAAACCCAGCATCATGGTGGCCGACTGTGTCTTCCAGGCACTCAGGCCGCCCAGGATCGTGCGCCAGGCCAGCAGGCCCACGGCCAGTGCCAGCAGCAGCGCGCCGACACGGTCCAGCGCGGCCGTGGTGCGCGCGCTGGCGCGGCTGGTGAAGAAGTCCACGATGATGTTGCCGCGGCGGTGCTGGCACCAGGGCAGGAAGAGGGCGATGGCGGCGCCGGCCGCCACCCCCGTGAGTTCGAAGTCACCGACCAGGGTGGTCCCCGTGGTGTTGCGTCCGAGGACGCTGAGGCAGGTCATCACGGTGATGACCGTCAGCAGCGCCCCGGCCAGGACGGCGCAGAGCCCGGCCAGTTGTCCCAACAGCTTGTGCATCATGGGCCGCGATTGTAGGGGCGCCGCCCACGGCCCTCGTCAGACCACCTTGAGTTCGATGCCCGTGAGACCGGCCACGCCGCCCGCCATCACATCGCCCGGCACCACGGCAGCCACGCCTTCGGGGGTACCGGTGTAGATCAGGTCGCCGGGCTTGAGCTCCCAGGCCGTGGTCAGGTGCTCGATGATCTCGCCGATGTTCCAGATCAGCTTGGTGACCGTGCTGCGCTGGCGGTCCTGGCCGTTGACCTGCAGCCAGATCTCGGCGTTTTCCACGTCGCCGGCCTGGGCCGCGGGCGTGATGGCGCCGATCGGGCAGGCTTCGTCGAAGGTCTTGCCGATGCACCAGGGGCGACCCAGCTTCTTCTGCTCGCCCTGCAGGTCGCGGCGCGTCATGTCCAGGCCCACGGCGTAGCCCCAGATGTGCTTCTTGGCGTCCGCGGCCTTGATGTTCCTGCCGCCGGTGCCGATGCAGGCCACGAGTTCGATCTCGTGGTGGAAGTCCTTCGTCAGGCTGGGGTAGTGCAGGGTGCCGGTCTGGCCCGGCTCGATCACCAGGCAGTTGTCGGCCGGCTTGATGAAGAAGAAGGGCGGCTCGCGGCCGGTGAAGCCCATCTCCTGTGCGTGCGCCACGTAGTTGCGGCCGACGCAGTAGATGCGGTTGACGGGGAAACGGTCGGCGCTGCCGACCACGGGCACCGAAACCTGGGCCGGTGCGGGGATGACGAAACTCATGCGAGCCTTTCTTCGCGGTGGATGCCCAGGGCCTGTTGCACCGGGCGGTCTGTGAAACTGAAGAGCACGCAACCCGGGCCGGACTGCAGGCGCAGGGTCTGCCAGGAGGGCACGACGAAATGGTCGCGTGCTTCGAAGTCGAATCGTAGCGGGCCTTGCGGGCTGTCGATGTACGCAGTCCCCGCACCCTCGACCACGCTGTAGACCGCGCCATCGGTCTGGCGCCAGGCCTGGCCATCGAAACCGGCGGGCAGGCGCTGCAGGAAGGGCTGCATCGTGGGCATCGGCGAGCCGCCCGTGAGCGGGTTCACGTAGCGAAGCTTCCAGCCGTCCCAGGCGTCTGGGGCCGTGGTGCGCTCGAGCTGGTGCAGGGCCTCGCGGCTGCGTGCATAGGGGTAGCTGAAGATCGGCGAGGTGGCACCATGGGGCGCGTCGCCGCGCACCGGCGCCATGTTGTGGCCATAGCGTGCCTGGCTCGCCCCCTCGGGGCGGGTGACGCGCTGGGATTTCTCCGCGCTGTTATCGGCAAAGCCGGCGTCGAAGAAGCGCAGCATGGGAATGTCCAGACCGTCGAGCCAGACCACGGCTTCGTCGACTTCATTGCCGTGGTCGTGCCAGGTCCAGCTCGGCGTGATGATGAAGTCGCCCGGGTGCATGGTGGTGCGCTCGCCGTCCACGGCGGTGTAGGCACCCGTGCCCTCGACGATGAAGCGCAGCGCGCTTTGCGTGTGGCGATGCGCCGGCGCCACCTCGCCCGGCAGGATGAGCTGCAGGCCGGCATAGAGCGACTGGGTGATGGCCGACCGGCCGCGCAGCGCCGGGTTCTCCAGGATCAGCACGCGGCGCACCGCCTCCTCAGCCGTGATCAGTTCACCCGCGCGCATCAGGAAGGGGCGCACGTCCTTGTATTTCCACAGCGCCGGCACGCAGGGTGAGGCCGGTTGCGGTGGTACCAGCGCGTGCAAGACCTCCCACAGCGGGGTGAGGTGGAGCGGCGACATCTCGCTATACAGCGTCTGGCGCGCGGCCGGGGCGGGGTGGGGGGCGTTCATGGGACTTTCGAGGGATCGGGCCGGGGCTTGTCTCGCAGCGTGGATCGCGATTTAATAAGTGTGCATACCGATGGCGGAACTGACTCTCCGGGTTTACCCCAGGGGAGATGCCACTAGACTCCGGTGCCACACCCTGACGCCATGAGCAAGAGCTTTCACTTCCAGGCCGCGCCCGGCCACCTGATCCGGCGCGCGCATCAGTTCTCGGTGGCCGCCTTCATGGAGGAGACCGCCGACTTCGACATGACGCCGGTGCAGTTCTCCATTCTGCACGCACTGATGGACGCGCCGGGCACCGACCAGGTCACGCTGGCAGCGCGTGTGGCCTTCGACCCGGCCACCTCGGGCTCGGTCATCGGCCGGCTGGAGGCCAAAGGCTGGGTGCGGCGCGAATCCGATCCGGACGATCGCCGCCGCAAGCTGCTCTGGGTCACGCCTGAGGGGGCGGAGACCGCGCTGCGCATGAAACGCGCCGTGGCCAAGGTGCAGACCCGCATCCTCGAGCCGCTCAACACCACCGAGCGCGAACAGTTCACGCGCCTGCTCGGCAAGCTCGTGGCCGGCCACGAGAAGAAAGACTGAGCCTTAGGGCCTGTTCACACTAACTTCTCAAGATGCGTTGCGGATCAAAAAGTCATGCGGTAGGCGCGTGGACGCCGCCGGGGTAGCCCCCGGCAAGTCCGCGCAACACCCCGCATGGTTTTTTTGGCCGCAACCCGTAGGGAACGTGGTGAAAGCGACGCCACTCGTTGTTGCACTCCTAGCCCAGGCGCCAGCCTGGGCGTCGTCGCGCGCCTAAATTGGCGCCGCTTTCACCATGTTCGCACTTGAGAAGTTAGTGTGAACAGGCCCTAGCCCGACTTCGCCAGCAGGGTGAAGTGTTCCACCTGGGGCGGGCTGGCGAAGAAGGGCCCGACGATGGCGCGCCACTCGGCAAAGGCCGGCGACTGGCGGAAGTGCACCGTGTGGTCTTCCAGCGTTTCCCAGAAGATCATCAGCACGTAACGGTCCGGGTGCTCCACGCCCTTGTTGACCTTGAAGCCGCGGTAGCCGCGGGCCTTGCTGATGACCTTGTCCAGGCCGCGCTGGATGGCCTCGTCGAAGGCAGTCTGCTGATCGGCGTGGATGCGGATGTCGGCGATTTCCAGAATCATGGGAGCTCCTCTTGTTGGCATGCTGCCCGCATTCTCGCCCAGACCCCCAGCCCCGGGGTATCCTCGCGGCATGAAGCTCTACAACTACTTCCGCTCCTCTGCCTCCTTCCGCGTGCGCATCGCGCTGGCACTCAAGGGCCTGGACTACGCGTACCTGTCCGTGCACCTGGCGCGCGGTGACCAGAAGCAGCCGGCCTATGCCGACATCTCGCCCGACCGCCTCGTGCCCCTGCTCGAAGAGGACGACGGCACGCGCCTGACGCAGTCCATGGCCATCATCGAGTACCTGGACGAGACCCATCCCGCGCCGCCCCTGCTGCCCGCCGATGCCCTGGGCCGCGCCCGCGTGCGTGCGCTGGCGCAGTCCATCGCCTGCGAGATCCATCCGCTCAACAACCTGCGTGTGCTCAAGTACCTGGTGCGCGAGCTGCAGGTCAGCGAGGATGCCAAGAACAGCTGGTACCGCCACTGGGTGCGCGAGGGCCTGGAGGGCTTCGAGCGCCAGCTGGTCCAGCTGGCCGCACAGCGCCAGGCCGCGGGCCTGCCGCCTTCGATCTACTGCTGGGGGGACACGCCCACGCTGGCCGACTGCTGCCTCGTGCCGCAGATCTTCAACGCCCGGCGCTTCGAGACGAACCTCGAGGGTCTGTCGCTGACCCTGGCCGCCTTCGACGCCTGCATGCGCCACCCGGCCTTCCAGCAGGCCCAGCCCTCGAACTGCCCCGACCACGAGCCCTGAGCCTCCCGTGCACCCCGACTGGATCACCCCGCAATGGCCCGCACCCGCCACGGTGCGCGCCATCTGCACCACGCGCGCCGGTGGTCGTTCGGCCGCGCCCTATCACAGTCTCAATCTCGGCGACCACGTGGGCGACGACCCCCTGGCCGTCGGGGCCAACCGCGCCCTGCTGGCCCAGGCGCTGGGTGCCCACCCGGTCTTTCTCAAGCAGGTTCACGGCCACGGCGTCGTCACGCTGGACGCGCACACGCTGCACGGCACCGAGGCCGACGCCTGTCTCACGCGCGCGCGCGGCCTGGCCTGCACCATCATGGTCGCCGACTGCCTGCCGCTGCTCTTCACGGATGCGCAGGGCAGCGTCGTGGCCGCTGCGCACGCGGGCTGGCGCGGACTGGCCGGTCAGGGTGGGGTGGGCGTGATCGAGAGCCTGCACGCGGCGCTGGGTGTCCCCGCGCGCGAGCTGCTGGTCTGGCTCGGTCCCTGCATCGGGCCGCAGGCCTTCGAGGTGGGAGACGAGGTGCGGGCGGCCTTCGAGGCGCAGGACGCGCGGGCCGCGCTCTGCTTCACGCCCCTGGCGACCCCGGGCAAATGGCTGGCCGATCTGCAGGCCCTGGCACGCCAGCGCCTGACCCGCCTGGGCGTCCACCAGATCTACGGCAACGACGGCACACCATCCTGGTG
>JAYNNS010000006.1:7555-16613 GCA_038112835.1 Curvibacter sp.
AAACGTCACGGTTCTTTTCGCACCGGCGCGACCGTGTCAGCGGCCGCCTGGCCGCCTGCATCTGGCGCGTCTGACCCCGGTTGCGCCGCCTGCCAGGCGGCCAGCTCCTCGGCCTCGCGCTGCTTGCGCAGCTTTTTGCGCAGGGGGGTGCCCAGGATGTAGAGCAGCAGGGCCACGGGTCCCACCCCATAGAGCAGGAAGGTGATCACGGCGCCCAGCACGCTGCCCACCGGGCTGGTGGCCTCGGCCACCGCCATCATGAGCGCGACATAGATCCAGCCGATGGCAATCAGTATCAGGAACATGGGTTAATTGACAAATGTCAGCTTCTTGCAGGGCAGGCCTGAGATACTGGATGCAAATTCCAGCATGAGGACCCGTTGTGAAACAGGATACCCCTGAATTTTGGACCCAGGCGATGCAGCAGTTCCAGCAGGTCTGGGGCCAGGCCTGGCAGCCCCAGCCGGCCATGCCCGGCCCCGCGCTGTCCCAGCTGCCCGAGCTCATGGTCTCGGTCCCGCCGGAGCAATTGCAGGCCCTGCAGCAGCAGTATCTGCAGGACATGGCAGCTCTGCTGCAAGGCCAGGGGCCGGCCGCCGGTAGCGACCGGCGCTTTGCCGCCCCGGCCTGGGCCGAGAACCCCTATGCGGCCATGGCCGCCGCGGTCTATCTGCTCAATGCGCGCTTCCTGCTGCAGCTGGCCGAGGCCGTGCAGGCCGACGAGAAGACCCGCGCGCGCATCCGCTTCGCCGTGGAGCAGTGGGTGGCAGCCAGCGCGCCCAGCAACTACCTGGCCTTCAACGCCGAGGCCCAGCAGAAGGCCATCGAGACCAAAGGCGAGAGTATCGCCAAGGGCTTGCAGAACCTGCTGCACGACCTGGGCCAGGGCCATGTGAGCATGACGGACGAGAGCCAGTTCGAGGTCGGCCGCAATGTCGCCACCACCGAGGGCGCCGTGGTCTACGAGAACGAGCTCTTCCAGCTCATCGAATACAAGCCACTGACCGCCAAGGTCTACGAGCGGCCGCTGCTGCTGGTGCCCCCCTGCATCAACAAGTACTACATCCTCGACCTGCAGCCTGACAACTCGCTGATCCGCTACGCCGTGGCCCAGGGCCACCGCACCTTCGTGGTGAGCTGGCGCAATCCGGACGAGAGCCTGGGCCACAAGACCTGGGACGACTACATCGAGGACGCGGTCATCCGCGCCATCGCGGTGACGCAGGAGATCAGCGAAGCGGAGCAGATCAACGCCCTGGGTTTCTGCGTGGGCGGCACCCTGCTGGGCACGGCCCTGGCCGTGCTGGCCGCGCGTGGGGAAAAACCGGTGCACAGCCTCACCCTGCTGACCACCTTCCTCGATTTCGGTGACACCGGCATCCTGGACGTCTTCATCGACGAGGCCACGGTGCGCCTGCGCGAGCAGCAGATGGGGCAGGGCGGCCTGATGGCCGGACGCGACCTGGCCTCCACCTTCAGCTTCCTGCGGCCCAACGACCTGGTCTGGAACTACGTCGTGGGCAACTACCTCAAGGGCGAGACGCCGCCGCCCTTCGACCTGCTCTACTGGAACAGCGACAGCACCAACCTGCCCGGGCCTTTCTACGCCTGGTACCTGCGCAACACCTACCTCGAGAACAACCTCGTCAAGCCCGGCAAGCTCACGGTCTGCGGGCAGAAGGTGGACCTGCGCAAGCTCGACCTGCCGGTCTACATCTACGGTTCACGCGAAGACCACATCGTGCCCATCGGTGGCGCCTACGCCAGCACCCAGCTGCTGCCGGGCAAGAAGCGTTTCGTCATGGGGGCCTCGGGCCACATCGCCGGGGTGATCAACCCGCCGGAGAAAAAGAAACGCAGCCACTGGATCCGCAAGGACGGCCAGCTGCCCAAGACGCTCGACGCCTGGCTTGACAAGGCGGACGAACATGTGGGCAGCTGGTGGCCCGACTGGGCCGCCTGGCTCCAGGCCAACGCTGGCAAGCAGATCGCCGCGCCGAAGAAATACGGCAAGGGCAGCAAGTACAAGGTCATCGAGGCCGCACCTGGCCGCTATGTGAAACAGAAAGCTCAATGAAGCGCATCAAGGAGTCCATCATGGAAGACATCGTCATCGTCGCCGCCGCGCGCACCGCCGTGGGCAAATTCGGCGGCGCACTGGCCAAGACCCCGGCCACCGAACTCGGTTCGCTGGTCATCAAGGAGTTGCTGGCCCGCAGCAAGATCGCGCCCGATCAGGTGGGCGAGGTCATCCTGGGCCAGGTGCTGGCGGCCGGCGCGGGCCAGAACCCCGCGCGTCAGGCCTTGATCAAGAGCGGCCTGCCCAAGGAAATCCCGGCGCTCACCATCAACGCCGTCTGTGGCTCCGGCCTCAAGGCTGTGATGCTGGCCGCCCAGGCCGTGGCCACGGGTGACAGCGAGGTCGTGATTGCCGGCGGGCAGGAGAACATGAGTGCGGCCCCGCACGTGCTGCCCAATTCGCGCGACGGCCAGCGCATGGGCGACTGGAGGATGGTGGACACCATGATCGTCGACGGCCTGTGGGACGTCTACAACCAGTACCACATGGGCATCACGGCGGAGAACGTGGCCAGGCAGTACGGCATCACGCGCGAGATGCAGGACGCGCTGGCTCTGGCCAGCCAGCAGAAGGCCGCCGCCGCGCAGGACGCGGGCAAGTTCAAGGACGAGATCGTGCCCGTGCTGCTGCCGCAGAAGAAGGGTGACCCGCTGGTGTTCGACGCCGACGAGTTCATCAACCGCAAGACCAACGCCGAAGCCCTGGCCGGCCTGCGCCCCGCCTTCGACAAGGCCGGTGGCGTGACGGCGGGCAACGCCTCTGGTATCAACGACGGGGCCGCCGCCGTGATGGTGATGACCGCCAAGAAGGCCGCGGCGCTCGGGCTCACGCCCCTGGGCCGCATCGCGAGCTACGCCACTTCGGGGCTGGACCCGGCCACCATGGGCATGGGCCCGGTGCCGGCCTCCAGGAAAGCGCTGGCGCGTGCCGGCTGGAAGGCCGCGGACCTGGACCTGCTGGAGATCAACGAGGCTTTCGCCGCCCAGGCCTGCGCCGTCAACAACGAGATGGGTTGGGACAGCGGCAAGGTCAACGTCAATGGCGGCGCCATCGCCATCGGGCACCCGATTGGTGCCTCCGGCTGCCGCATCCTGGTGACGCTGTTGCACGAGATGCAGCGCCGCAACGCGAGGAAAGGAATTGCAAGCTTGTGCATCGGCGGTGGCATGGGTGTTGCATTGACCATCGAACGCTAGGGCCTGGCGTGGGGGCCGACACCACACGCGGGTTTTGCCTAGGTGGCCGATGCGCAGGCCGGGCGTAGATTGGAATCAGGTTTTAACGAGGAGCGCATCATGAGTCAGAAAGTGGCGTATGTGACGGGTGGTATGGGGGGCATCGGCACCGCCATCTGCCAGCGCCTGCACAAGGAAGGATTCAAGGTCATCGCCGGCTGCGGCCCTACGCGCGACTACGACAAATGGCTGGCCGAGCAGAAGGCGCAGGGCTACACTTTCTACGCCTCGGTCGGCAATGTGGCCGAGTGGGAGTCCACCGTGGAAGCCTTCGGCAAGGCCAAGGCCGAGCACGGCCCCATCGACGTGCTGGTCAACAACGCCGGCATCACCCGCGACCGCATGTTCCTCAAGATGACGCGCGAGGACTGGGATGCCGTGCTCAGCACCAACCTGACCTCCATGTTCAACGTGACCAAGCAGGTCGTGGGCGACATGGTGGAAAAAGGCTGGGGCCGCATCATCAACATCAGCAGCGTGAATGGCGAGAAGGGCCAGGCCGGCCAGACCAACTACTCGGCCGCCAAGGCCGGCATGCACGGCTTCACCATGGCGCTGGCGCAGGAGCTGGCCAACAAGGGCGTGACGGTCAACACCGTGAGCCCGGGCTATATCGGGACCGACATGGTCAAGGCCATCCGCCCCGATGTGCTGGAGAAGATCGTGGGCACCATCCCCGTCAAGCGCCTGGGCCAGCCCGGCGAGATCGCCTCCATCATTGCCTGGCTGGCCAGCGAGGATGGCGGATATTCGACCGGGGCCGATTTCTCGGTCAACGGCGGCCTGCACATGGGTTGAGCGCTTTCGTTTCCACGGGCACGCCAAAAGCAAACCCCGCTGCGGCGGGGGTTGCTGTTGGTGTCGTCTCCCGCGCGGATGGAGGCGCGTGAGCGGCGGGGATCACAAGCGCGCCAGCCGCTCCAGCGCCGTCTTGAGGGTCTCGTCCTTCTTGGCAAAGCAGAAGCGCACGACCTTCTGGTCGAAGCCGCCACCGTAGAAGGCCGAGAGCGGGATCGCCGCCACGCCGATCTCGGTCGTGAGCCACTGGCAGAAGTCCGCTTCGTTCAGGTCGCTCACGGCGGAGATGTCCACGCACTGGAAATAGGTGCCTTCGCCGGGCAGCATGCGCAAGCGCGTCTTCTTCAGGCCTTCTCGGAACAGGTCGCGCTTGCGCTGGTAGAAGGCGGGCAGGTCGAGGTAGGGCCGCGGGTCGGCCATGTAGGCGGCCAGGCCGTGCTGCACCGGGGTGTTGACGGTGAAGACGTTGAACTGGTGCACCTTGCGGAACTCGGCCGTCAGCGGCGCCGGCGCGGCGACGTAGCCCACTTTCCAGCCGGTGACGTGGTAGGTCTTGCCGAAGCTGCTGACGATGAAGCTGCGCGCGGCCAGGCCGGGGAAGCGCGCGGCACTTTCGTGCTGCCGGCCGTCGAAGACCATGTGCTCGTAGACCTCGTCGCTGATGACGAGGATGTCTGTCGGGTCCAGCAGGTCCTGCAGCTGCAGCATTTCCTCCCGTGTCCAGACCATGCCGCTGGGGTTGTGCGGGCTGTTGATGAGGATGGCGCGCGTCTTCGGCGAGATGGCGGCGGCGATCTTGCCGAAATCCGGGCGGAAGGTGCCGGGCGTCAGCGGCACGCGCACCACCACACCGCCGGCCAGCTCGATATTGGGCACATAGCTGTCGTAGCAGGGCTCGAGCACGATGACCTCGTCGCCCGGATGCACGATGGCCAGGATGGCGGTGAGGATGGCCTGGGTGGCGCCGGCGGTGATGGTGATCTCGGTGTGGGCGTCGTAGCGATGGCCGTAGAGGGCCTGTACCTTGTTCGCGATGGCCTCGCGCAGCGCGGGCACGCCGGTCATGGGCGGGTACTGGTTCAAGCCGCTTTTCATGGCCTGGGTCACCGCGTCGACCAGGCGCGGATCACCTTCGAAGTCGGGGAAGCCCTGGCCCAGGTTGACGGCACCTTTTTCGGTGGCCAGAGCCGACATGACGGTGAAGATGGTGGTGCCGACGTGGGGCAGGCGGCTGACGAGTTGAGGGGTACGGGCGGTGGTCATGGTGAGAGCATACGCAAAGCTGGGATGTTTTTTCAGGGCTCCCGTGGAACCGGCTTTGCCGGGCCACTGGGAGCGTCCCCCTGGGGGGAAGGCGCGCAGCGCCTCAGGGGGGCTTACAACTCGTAATCCGTGTGTTCGCCGCGCATCACGCGCGCCACCAGTTCGCGCGGCAGGCGTTCGCTGAGCAGTTCGGCGAATTCGTAGACGAAGTTGCGCAGGTAGGCGCCTTTCTTGAAGGCCACACGCGTGACGTTCTTGCCGAAAAGGTGACCCAGCGGTCGGGTCACCAGTTCCTCGGTGCCGGCCAGCACGGGCATGTTGCGCACGGCCATCTCGGCCACCAGGCCCAGGCCCATGCCCAGCTTGACATAGGTGGTGATGACGTCGGAGTCGATGGCTTCGAGCACGACGTTGGGCACGAGCTTGCGCTGGGCAAATGCCGTGTCGATGCGCGTGCGGCCGGTGAAGGTCGGGTGGTAGGTGATCAGCGGCTCGGCCGCCAGGTCCTCCAGGCTCAGGCGCTCCTTGCCGGCCAGCGGGTGGCCGGCCGGCAGCACCAGCACGTGCTGCCACTCGTAGCAGGGCAGGGTGACCAGCTCGTCGTAGTCCGCCAGCGATTCGGTGGCGATGCCGATCTCGGCCACTTCGTCGATGAGCATGCGCGCCACCTGGTCCGGGTTGCCCTGGTGCAGCGAGAGGTTGACCTTGGGCCAGGCCGCGCGCAGCTTGGCCACGGACTCGGGCAGCACGTAGCGCGCCTGGGTGTGGGTCGTGGCGATGGACAGCGTGCCGCTGTCCTGCTTGCTGTACTGTTCGCCGATGCGCTTGAGATTGCCCACCTCGCGCATGATGAGCTCGATGCTCTTGAGCACCTGCTGGCCGGGCTCGGTGATGCGCTTGAGGCGCTTGCCATGGCGGGCAAAGATGTCGATGCCCAGCTCCTCCTCCAGCTCGATGATGGCCTTGGACACCCCGGGCTGCGAGGTGTGCAGGGCCTTGGCCGCCTCGGTCAGGTTCAGGTTGTGGCGCGCAGCCTCCTGGACGAAGCGGAATTGATGCAGGTTCATCCCTTATTCCTGATAAAAATCGTGTTCATTATGCCTTGCGAATCTATAGATCGCCTGCTGACGGCGCCAGTTGCGTGGCCAGGGGGCACAATGGGTGCAGCTGCGTGGATGCAGCAGCGGGGGCCCGGATCGCTCCCGCCGGATTCCGGTCCCGTCAAGGAAAGGTTCGAGTCATGTACCAGGGCAGCTGCCTGTGTGGCGCGGTGAAATACGAGATCCATGGCGAGCTCAGTGCCGCGGCCTACTGCCATTGCGGGCGTTGCCGCAAGGCCAACGGCTCGGTGTTCGCCGCCAACGCCACGGTGCGGGAGGACGCGTTCCGTCTGCTGCAGGGAGCCGAGACGCTGAAGACCTACAGCACGTCCGCCGGCGTGCACCGGGTGTTCTGCGGTCAGTGCGGTGCCCCGGTCTACAGCAAGCGTGACAGCGGGCCGGGTTTCCTGCGTCTGCGCCTGGGCCTGCTGGACACGCCCCTGGCGCAAGGGCAGGGGCCGCAGCGGCATATCTTCGTGGGGTCCAAGGCCGGCTGGTACGAGATCCACGACGAACTGCCACAGCACGACGAACGTGCGCCGGCCTGACCCGCCGCCAGGGGGGCGGCCCCATGTTCAGGTCCTGCCCCTGCAATGGCGCCATCTGCCGGCACTGCGGCGTGCGTGTCTTCGGCATCGGCACGGAGACGCCGATCGGCCGGATGCAGGGCCTGAAGCTGGGCGGCATGACCGCACTCGAGGAAAAGGCCTTCTCACGGCTGTCCATCGCGTCGGTGCACGGGCGCGCTGAAGGCCAAGACCGTGCCCCGGCCCTCAGCGCCCATCTCCGCGCCGCTCTTACTGCACGAAGCGGTTGCCGCGCGAGAGGATGGTCAGCTCCACCCAGCTGCTGCCATGGCGCTGGCCGGGCCCGAAGTTCAGGTTGAAGCCTTTCAGGTCCACCCGCCCGAGGTTGCCCATGGCCTGCAGCAGGCTGGCGCGCGTGACCTGGGGACCGGCCTTGCGCAGCGCCTCGACCAGCACCTTGGCGGCGATGCAGGCTTCCAGCGAGGTGTAGTTCAGCCGCCCGCCATTGAGCGCGGTCAGGGCCTCGGCGCACTCCTTCATCAAGGGCACCGAGATCTGGTTGGCGCTGCGTGGCGAGGGCATGACCTGGGCCACGACCGTGCCGCGCGCGAGGTTGCCCACGGACTCGACCAGTTCGTCCGGATTGACGAAGGACAGCGCGGCCACCGGGAGGGTGCTGCCCTTGTCGTTGGCGATCTTGAGGAATTCGCCGACCACGTTGAACTGGGTGGTGGCCAATACATAGTGCGGGTTGTCCTTGGCGATGGCGTCCACCACGGCCGCGTCCACCGCAGCCCCGCCGCGCTTGACCGCGACGCCGCGCGGGCGCTCTAGGCCCTGCTCGGCAAAGGTGCCGGCCACGGCCTCGTAGTTGCTGCGCCCCACCTCGTCGTCGTAGTGGACCACCACGGTCCTGTTGGCGCCGACCGCGCGCTTGGATTCGAGGATCTTGAGCGTCTCGTCCTTGTAGGAGGCGCGGATGGTGTAGACGTTGGGGTGGTTGCGCAGGCTCAGGGAGCCGCTGAAGGGGGCGAAGAACAGCATGTTGTTCTGCGCCGCCAGGGGCAGGGCATCGACGCTGTTGGTGGCCGAGTTGTAGCCGAACAGGGCCAGGGCGCCCTGGTTCACGAGTTGCTGGGAGTTCTCGGCGGCGCGCTGGCGGTTGTTGGCGTTGTCCAGCGTGAGCAGCTGGATCTTGCGCCCGCCCAGCAGGTTGCCGGCGTTGACCTTGTTGAAGATGGCCAGGGCGCCGTCGCGCATGTCGCGTCCGATGTCGGCGTTGGAGCCGCTCAGCGGCACCGACTGGCCGATGACGAGGTCCTGGGCCCAGGCGGTGTGCGCGCCCAGCAGCGCGCAGAGGACCGCTGCAAAAACTTTGCTCATCTTGTCTCCTCCGTTGTGATTGCACGGGATGCGCCGGGCCTCCTCTGGCGGGTTGTCCTGGACACGGGCCCATTCTAGGGAGACAGCCGCGGGATCGGCTGATGAATGGCCGGTGTCGTCCTGATGGTTTTCAGGGGCGCGGCCAGGGGCGTTCGCGGTACCAGGCCTGCTGCGCCAGGCCCAGCAGGGGCAAGTCGCCGGCGGTATCGCCATAGGCGTGCAGCGGCGGCAGCGCCTCACCGTACTGCTGGGTCAGCCAGGCCCGCAGGCGGCGCACCTTCTCCTCGCCATGGCAGTTGGGCGTGGCCAGGCGGCCGCTGTAGCGCTCGCCGTCCGTTTCCATCTCGGTGCAGAGCACGACGTCCACCCCCAGGCTCTGGCCCACCAGGTGCATGTAGAGGCTGGTGGAAGCGCTGACGATGACGCAGCGGTGGCCCTGCTGCTGGTGCTGTACCAGCCGCTGCAGCGCCCAGGGCCGCCACTGCAGGGGCAGGTCCTGCGCCACGAAGTCACGGGCACAGCGTGCCACCTCGGCCACCGGCCGGCCGGCCAGCGCCGCCTGCAGCAGCCGGGCCTTGGCGCGGTGGTTGCTGGTCAGCCGCAGCACATAGGCCAGCAGCCAGGGGCTGCAGGCGAAGAGCAGCCAGAGGTAGCCGGGGGTGCCCAGCAGGC
>JAYNNS010000006.1:16623-26327 GCA_038112835.1 Curvibacter sp.
TCTTTAGTCTGGACCGAAGCCAGGGTCTTCCCGCGACTCACAGTAAGTCGGGGCCTGGCCTGCCCAGCAGGCGGCGCAGAAAGGGGCCCAGGGTGTCGCGCCAGGTCAGCGTGCCGTCGAAATCGAAGGCAGCCACCACCGGGGTATCGGCAGGCCGGGTCAGGGCGTCGGGCATCGCACCTGGCCGCAGTAGCGCACGCAGTAGGGACAGCCCGTCATGGGCAGCCATGCGGGGATGTTGTAGTAGCGGCGGAAGACCTCGCCGATCACGCCCTGGCGATAGGCCTCGTAGTTGAAGTTCACGCCTTCGACCACGTGGAAGGTGACACCGCTTTGCGGCACCGTCCAGGTCCGCACGCTCTCGAAGTAGGGCGCGTACTCGGCCAGATCGGGCGCGTCGGCCATGAGCACGCGGATGGTCTTGCCCTGGTAGTCGGCGTAGTCCACGAGCTGGTCGTCCTGGCGCGCATGGAATTTGCCGGGACCGAAGACGGGCACGTACTGCTGGCTCATGTAGCCGTAGACCGCGGCCGGTGAATAGGCATTGGCCATGAGCACGGTGTCGGGCGTGCGCACCTGGGCCAGCAGCTCGGCGGTGCGGAAGGCGCGCACGAAGCTGGTGTAGCCGGGCTTGCCGGCCCACTGGTCCAGCGTGGTGAAGGAGATCCCCAGCACCAGCACGGCATGGGCCCCGGTGAACCAGGCCAGGCCCCGGGCGGCGCTCTTCAAGGCGGCCTGTGGCAGGGACAGCGCGAACAGCACGAAGACGAAGGGGTAGAAGGACAGCACCCAGTGCAGGCCCACGACCTTCTTGAACGAGAGCAGGGCGAAGAAGCTCAGCGGCACGAAGATGAGCAGGGCCAGCAGGCGCTGGCGGCGCAGGCCTTCGCGCAGCGCGGCGCGGTGCTTCCAGCCCAGCCAGAGCAGCGCCGGCGTGAGCAGGTAGGCCAGCATGCCGATGTAGAGCAGCGGCTTGCGCACCGCGAAGGCGGCGTCCTCGTTGCGGTTGATGGCGTTGAACATGATGTTGGACCAGCCGTGGTCCATGTTCCAGGCGATGTTGATGGCCGGCCCGTGCAGCGCGCAGAGCACGAGCAGGGCGAAGGCCGCCAGGCGCTCGCGCCGGTAGAGCAGGAAATAGATCAGGTAGGCCAGCCCCAGCACCACGGAGAAGTACTTGGAGAGGAAGGCGCAGCCGAGGAAAAAGCCGGCCAGGGCGTACAGCGCCCAGGCGCGCGCGTCCAGGGCCGTGCGCCGCTCGGCCCGCAGCAGCAGGGCTGCCGAGAGCACGGACCAGAAGATCAGTGGCGTGTCGGTGGTGATCAGGGCCGTGACCCAGTTCAGCGGGGCCAGCCAGATCAGCAGCAGGGCCCAGGCGGCGCGCTCGCGGTCCAGCGGCCTGAAGGCCCACCAGAGCAGGCCGCCGACGGCCAGAGGCAACAGCACGATGGGCAGGCGGATGGCCCAGGTGGCCTCGCCGAAGAGCGTGCGCATGAGCCAGATCAGCCAGCCCACCATGGGCGGATGGTCGGAGTAGCCCCAGTCGGGGTAGACGCCCCACCAGTAGAAGAAGGCCTCGTCGCCGGTGATGGGCAGGGCATAGGCGATCCACAGCCGCAGCGCCAGGGCGCCGAGCGCCGTGACGAGCAGCCAGCGGGGCAGGTTCAGGGAGGAATCTTGGGCAGGGAAATTCATCAGCGCAGGAAGATATCGCGGGCAACAACCGCACTATAGAGGAGGGCCAGGGCGCCCAGGGCCACGGCCAGCCAGAGCGTGAGCAGGCGTACGAGCACGGTGAGGAGCAGGGCCGTGGCCAGACCCGTGCCCTGCAGCACGAGCAGGCCGGTGAGCAGGGCCTCGGTGCCGCCCAGGCCAGCCGGCAGCAGCGAGAGCGCGCCCCCCACCATGGCCAGGGCGTAGAAGCCGGTGGCCAGCTCGGGCGCGATCCGCACACCCAGCTCCAGGCATAGCAGCCACAGGGCCAGGCCCTGCGCGGCCCAGGCCACCAGGGTCTGGGCCAGCCAGCGCCCGGGCCGCCGGGCCAGGCAGCGCCAGGCCGCGTGCAGCCAGGGCAGCCGCGCGAAGAGGCGCGCACGCAGGCGGTAGAGCACGGCCGCCGCCAGCGCGCCGGCCAGCAGTGCGCCGAGGATCAGCGGCCACTGCCAGACGCCGGCCTCCGGATGCTGCAGCAGCCACCAGAGGCCGGGCAGCGTGAGCAGCAGCAGCACCAGCAGATCGGCCAGGCGCTCGGCCCCGAAAATGGCCAGACTGTCGGCCGCGCCCAGGGGCTGGCGCAGCAGCAGGCCGCGCACGGCCTCGCCCACATTGCCGGGCGTGGGGGTGAAGGTGTAGCCCGCGACGTAGAGCCGCAGTCCCTGGGCCAGGCCCAGCGGACGGCCGTACTGCGCCATCCAGCCGCGCCAGCGCTGGCCGCGCAGCACGTAGTTGAGCATGCAGAGCGCGGCGGCGGCGGCACCGGCCGGCCTGAGCAGCGCATCGCAGAGCGCGGCCAGGGGGGCGTCGCCCGTGAGCAGCAGGACCAGGGCGTAGACGGTGGCCGCGCCACCGATGACGAGCAGCAGTGCTTTGAGAGGAAGCTTCAACGCCAGAACCGGGTGGCGATGAAGAGGCCCAGCCAGGCGATGCCGGCGGCGACGATCCAGGGGTCGCGCAGCAGGTCGCGCGAGACGTCCTCGCCGCGGCCGCGGTGCACCTGGTAGGTGTAGCGCAGCAGGCCGAAGACCACCAGGGGCACGGTGTAGATCAGGCGCCCGCCGTGCTGCTGCAGGGCCTCGATGCTGGTGGCGTAGAGACCGTAGGTGATGATGGTCGCCGTCATGGTGGCGGCCATGAAGGTGTCGAGCAGGGCGGGCGGGTAATGCTCCAG
Source organism: Curvibacter sp. (assembly GCA_038112835.1). Taxonomy (GTDB): domain Bacteria; phylum Pseudomonadota; class Gammaproteobacteria; order Burkholderiales; family Burkholderiaceae_C; genus Hylemonella. The sequence continues at coordinate 19,511 of JAYNNS010000006.1, forward strand.
CACGGCGCGCTGCTGCTCGGGGGCGTGGAAGGTCTCGGCCTTGCGCTTGGAGAAGCCCAGGAAGAGCGCGATGAACAGGCCCGTGAGCAGCAGCCAGCGTGAGGGCGGGATGCCCACGGCCACGGTGCCGGCCAGCAGGCGCAGCATGAAGCCGCTGGCGATGAGGGAGACATCGACCACGGGCACGTGCTTGAGCTTCCAGCTATAGGCCAGGTTGAGCGCCACGTAGCAGCCCAGCAGGAGCAGCAGCACGCTGCGGCCCCAGGCCAGCGCGATCGCCAGCAGCCCCAGCACGGCGGCCAGGGCCAGCGCGGCCTGCGGGCTCACGGCCCCACTGGCCAGCGGGCGCAGGCGCTTGGTGGGATGCTGGGCATCGGCCTCGCGGTCGCGCCAGTCGTTGAGGATGTAGACCAGGCTCGAGGCCGCGCAGAAGGCCAGGAAGGCCCCGAGCACCTGCTCGACCAGCGGGCCACGGTGCCAGGTATGGCTGAACATCAGGCCGGCGAAGACGAAGACGTTCTTGAGCCACTGGTGGGGCCGCATCAGGCGCAGCAGGGCCAGGGGGGCGTTGGCGTGGGTGTTCATGGTCTGCGCGCGATTGTAGGCAGGCCGGCTTCAGCTCAGTGCGATGCGCGCCAGCATGTCGACCACGCGCTCGTCCTCTCCGATCGCGGGGCGCAGCGTGAAGTGCACCCGGGGATGCTGCTGGCGCAGCTGCGCGACGATCTGGGGCAGGTCCTCGCGCGCATGGCGGCCCACCCCCAGGAACATGGGGACGATGGTCAGGTCGGTGATGCCTTGGGCGACCAGGGCCGCGGCGCAGGCGGGCAGGTCGGGCGCCATGAGCTCCAGGTAGGCGCAGGCCACGCGGGCCTGCGGGTCCAGCGCGGCGGCGCGCGCGGCCACGGCCTCCATGGGGGCGCGCCACTGCGGGTCGCGCGAGCCGTGGGCGAACAGGATGAGACCGCGGGACGTGGCAGGAGTGCTCATGGGTCAGCGCCGCAGGACGAGCCAGCCGAAGGCGGTGAGCGAGATCATCATGAAGATGAAGCCGGGTGCAGCCGCCGTGATCCAGGGCGTCCAGTGCTGCAGCTCGCCGATGTAGCTGAACATGTTGTTGAGGAAAAAGAAGCTGATGCCGGCCATGACGCCGCCGAAGACGTAGAGCGAGATGCCCTCGCTGCGGAAATGCAGGTAGGCGAAGGGCAGGGCCATCATGACCATGACCAGGCAGGACAGGGGGTAGAAGACCTTCTTCCAGAACTCGATCTCGTAGCGCTCGGCGCTCTGGGCATTCGCCTTGAGGTGGCGGATGTACTGGAACAGGTCGACCACGCTCATGCGGTCGGGCTTGAGCACGGCGGCCGAGATCATCTCGGCCGAGATGGCCGTGGGCCAGCGGAAGGTGTCGACCCGGGTGCGTTCGATGCGACTGAGCTGGGCGCCGCCGGCGTTGAACTCGGTGCGCTCCACGCCTTCGAGCACCCAGGCCTCGTCGTCGGTGAAGCGCGCCACCGGCGCCTGCATCATGGAGACCAGCGAGCTCTGGTTGTCGAACTCGAAGATGCGCACGTCGCGCATGGAGCCATCGGGTGCCAGCGAGCCGACGTTGACGCCGTACTGCGCATAGGGCTCGCGCTCGCGCAGCCAGGCACCGGTCTGGCCCACGGTCAGGATGCGGCCCTGGTAGTGCGCGCGCAGCAGCTGCCCGGTGCGGTCGGCCCAGGGCGTGAGGTAGTCGCCGATCACGAAGGTCAGCAAGGCAAAGGTAAAGCCCGCGGCCAGCAGCATGCGCAGCGCACGCCAGGGGCCCAGGCCGCTGGTGCGCAGGATGGTGAACTCCGAGCTCTGCGCCAGCCGCGTCATCACGTAGATGGTGCCGATCAGCACGGTGATGGGCAGCAGTTCGTAGAGATGGCTGGGCACCAGCAGCAGCACATAGAGCGCGGCCTGCGGGATCTGGTAGCCCGGCATATTGGGCCGGCCGACCGAGGCGAGCTGGTCGACGAAATCGAAGAAGGCGAACAGCGCCAGGAAGCCCAGGGTGACGTAGACCACCGCGGTGAAGATCTCGCTGTGCAGCAGGCGGCGGATCGTGTGCATCATGCCGGCGTCTCCGCGGCGTTGCGTTGCCGGTTCGCGCCCAGGGGCCACCAGACCCAGTTGTAGTGGCGCTTGGCCAGCCAGAGCAGGCCGGCCGTGAACATGCCGCCGTGCAGCAGCAGGTTGAAGGCGGCAAAGCCGACCTGGCCGCGCGCGATCCAGTTCTGGCCGAGGATGAGCAGGTTCAGATAGACCTGGAACAGCAGCAGGGAGAAGAGCAGGTTGCCGGTGCGGCTGACGCGCGGGTTGATGCGGGTGGCGGCCAGCGCGAAGATGATGAGGTTGAGCGAGGCCACGGCGTAGCCGATGCGCATGGTGAGCTCGCCCTGGTTCTCGCGCGTGGGCTGGCGGATCAGCTCCAGTGTCGGGCGGCTGTTGAGCGATTCCACCGCGCTGCGCACCAGCGGGTCGCGCGCGACCAGCATGCGGTATTCCTCGAACTCGCTCACCTTGACGGCGGTCTCGCCGCTCATGCTCTCCAGGCGCTGGCCGCGCTCGAGCACCAGAAAGCGGTCGCCGTCGACCAGCTCGGTGTAGCCGCTGCGCGCGGAGATGATGGTGCGCTTGTCGCGCTCCGAGGTGGCGACGAAGACATTGCCGGCCTTGAGCGTGTCGATGTCACCCTTCTCGACGAAGAACACGCGCGTGCCGTCGGCCGACTCCTGGAACTGGCCCGGCTGCACGCGCTCGATGTCGCCGCGACGCTCGTAGTGCGCCCGCATCTCGTCGATCTGGTCCTTGGCCCAGGGTCGCACGAAGAGCGCCAGCACGGCGATGGCCAGCAGCACCGGCCAGGCGAAGCGCAGCAGGGGCCGCAGCAGGCTGCCCAGGCCGATGCGGCTGGAGAACCAGATCACCATCTCGCTGTCGGCGTACAGGCGCGACAGCGTCATGACCACGGCGACGAAGAGCCCGAGGTTCATGAGGTTGGGCAGGTAGGTCAGCACCGTGTAGCCCATCACGAGCATCACGTCCTGCGGGTTGAAGCTGCCGCGCGAGGCCAGGCCCAGGGCGCGGATCAGGGTCATGGTCATGACCACCGTGACCAGCACGATCAGCGTGGCGCCAAAGCTGCGCGCCAGCTCCTTGCGGATGGAGGAATCGAATAACATTGCTCGGAAGGAAAACGCCATTATGAACTTTGAACTGCTCACCCTGGACCTGGCCGGCGCCGCGAAACAGCCGGCCGACGCGCTCGTCGTGCTGCTGCCCGCGGGTTTCAAGCCCGGCAAGGACCCGCTGGCGGCCCTGATCGGCCAGGCCCTCAAGGCCGGGGACCTGGACAGCAAGGCCGGCAAGCTGCTGGCCCTGTACCGTCCGGCCCAGGCCAAGGCGCCGCGCGTGCTGCTCGCTTCCGTGGGCGAGGGCACGGCGCGCCAGATCCGCCAGGCGGTGGCGGCCGCTCTGGGGGCGCTGCGCAACGGCGGCCCGGCCGTGAAGAAGCTCGCGCTGTGCTTCGCCGTGGCGCCCCAGTCCGGTGCGCTGCGCGCGGCCGTGCAGGCGGTGGCCGACGCCAGCTATGTCTACACCAGTACCAAGTCCAAGGCCGAGGGTCGCAGCCTGACGCGCGTGATCCTGGGCATGCCCCAGGCGGCGACGCTGCAGGCCGAGTTCGCCCGGGCCACGGCGGCCGTGGCCGGCATCGAACTGGCCAAGGAATGGGCCAACCGGCCGGCCAACCATGCCACGCCCAGCCATCTGGCCGACGCGGCGCGCGCCCTGGCCAAGCTGCCGAAGATCAGCTGCCAGGTGCTGGGGCCGCGCGAGGTGGCCAAGCTCAAGATGGGCGCCTTCATGGCCGTGGCCCAGGGCTCGGAGCAGCCGCTGCGCTTCATCGTGCTGCACTACCAGGGCGGGCCCAGGTCGCAGGCGCCGACCGTGCTGGTGGGCAAGGGCATCACCTTCGACACCGGCGGCATCTCCATCAAGCCGGCGGCCGAGATGGACGAGATGAAGTTCGACATGGGTGGCGCGGCCAGCGTGCTGGGCGTGTTCCGCGCCCTGGGCGAGCTCAAGCCGGCGGTCAATGTGGTGGGCCTGATCCCGAGCTGCGAGAACATGCCCGACGGCAAGGCTGTCAAGCCGGGCGACGTGGTGACCAGCATGAGCGGCCAGACCATCGAGATCCTCAACACCGATGCCGAGGGCCGCCTCATCCTGTGCGACGCACTGAGCTATGCCGAGCGCTTCAAGCCCGCGGCCGTGGTGGACATCGCCACCCTGACCGGCGCCTGCGTGATCGCGCTGGGCGCGGTGCGCAGCGGCCTGTTCAGCACGGACGATGCGCTGGCCCAGCGCCTGCTCGCCGCGGGCGAAACCGCCCAGGACCTGGCCTGGCGCATGCCGCTGGACGAGGACTATGCCGAAGGCCTCAAGAGCCATTTTGCCGACGTGGCCAATGTGGCCGGCCGCGCGGGCGGGGCCATCACGGCGGCCAAGTTCCTGCAGCGCTTCGCGTACAAGTTTCCCTGGGCCCACCTGGACATCGCGGGCACAGCCTGGAAGAGCGGGGCGGCCAAGGGGGCCACGGGCCGACCCGTGGGGCTGCTGCTCGAATTCCTGCAGGCGCAGGCTGCCGGCACGACGCGCACGCGCAAGCCCTGATGCCCGGTCTCTCGCGGACATGACCGACGTCGCCTTCCATTTCAACGCGCCGGACAAGCAGGCCTATGCCTGCCGCCTGCTGCGCAAGGCCGTGGCCGCGGGCTCACGCGTGGTGGTGACCGCGCCCGACGACGCGCTGGCGCGGCTCGACACCCTGCTGTGGACCTTCTCCCAGACCGACTTCATTGCCCATGCACGGGCGCCCGGCGACGCCGGGCTGCTCGCCGCCTCGCCCGTGGTGCTGACCTCGGCGCCGGCCGCCGCCGGCCTGCCGCACCGGCAGGTGCTGCTCAACCTCGGGACAGCGCTGCCCGACGGCTTCGAGCAGTACGAGCGCGTGATCGAGGTGGTGAGCCTGGACGAGGACGACCGCCTGCAGGCCCGCGCCCGCTGGAAGCAGTACACGGCGCGCGGCTACACCATCCAGCGCCACGACCTGAACCTCCAGAGCTGAAAGGCTGCCGGCCATGCCTGCCCTGTCCAAGAAGATCCTGCGCAGCCTGCCCACCCTGACCGAAGTGGTGCAGGCCCCGCCGGCTGCCGCTGCGCCCGCACGGAGCGCGGACCAGACGCTGGACGAGGAGGTGCTGGTCCAACGCGTGCTGCAGCGCCTGGCGCAGACCCTGGACGAGCAGGTGCGCCAGGTGGTGGCCGCTGCGCTGGAGGAGCAGATGAAGGAGCTGGCCCCGCGCATCCGCCAGCGTGTGGACAACGCCGTGCGCAAGGCCGTCACCCAGGCTGTGGCCGCCGAGCTCGAGCCGCCCGCGCCGCGCTGACAGGCCGTGGTGCGGGTGCCGCATTTCTCGCTACCCCGCTGGGGGTATGTGCCGCGGCAGGAAATTTGCGGTAGTCTTGCGGTCGCAGTTCCGACCTGCCCAATTTTCATAATCCTGGAGTTCACCATGCGTCTGAAACAAGTGAATCGTGTCCTGGCCGTCGTGGCCGCCGTGGCCCTGCTGGCCGCCTGCGGCAAGAAGGAGGAGACCGCCGCTCCCGGTGCTGCCGCGCCGATGCCCGTCGTGAAGATCGGCCATGTCGGGCCGGTCAGCGGGCCCATCGCCCACCTGGGCAAGGACAACGAACTGGGCGCACGCATGGCCATCGACGAGCTCAACGCCGCCGGCGTGACCATCGGCGGCCAGCAGGTCAAGCTCGAGCTCATGGCCGAGGACGATGGCGCCGATCCCAAGCAGGGCACGGCCGTGGCGCAGAAGCTGGCCGATGCCAAGGTCGCGGGGGTGATCGGCCACCTAAACTCCGGCACCACGATCCCGGCCTCCAAGATCTACAGCGACGCCGGCATCCCGCAGATTTCGCCCTCCGCCACCAATCCCAAGTACACCCGCCAGGGCTACAAGACAGCCTTCCGCGTGGTGGCCGACGACGTGCACCTGGGCAGCACCCTGGGCAAGTACGCGGTGGAAACGCTCAAGGCCAAGAACGTGGCCGTCATCGATGACCGCACGGCCTACGGCCAGGGCGTGGCCGAGGAGTTCACCAAGGCCGCCGAGGCCGCGGGCGCCAAGATCGTGGCCAAGGAGTTCACCACCGACAAGGCCACCGACTTCAACGCCATCCTGACCAGCATCAAGGGCAAGAAGCCGGACGTGGTCTTCTTCGGTGGCATGGACGCCGTGGGCGGCCCCATGCTCAAGCAGATGAAGTCTCTGGGCATCACCGCCAAGTTCATGGGGGGCGATGGCATCTGCACGGGCGAGCTCAGCAAGCTGGCCGGTGACGCCATCGGCAACGAGCAGGTCTTCTGTGCCGAGGCCGGTGGCGTCGAGGGCGAGGCCAAGGCCAGCATGGACAAGTTCCGCGCCGACTTCAAGGCCAAGTTCAACGTGGACGTCAATCTCTATTCCCCCTACGTCTACGATGCCACCAAGGTGATGGTGGCCGCCATGGTCAAGGCCGGTTCCTCCGACCCCGCCAAGTACCTGCCGCTGCTGGCCGCCACCGCCGACTACAAGGGCGTGACCGGGCCGATCGCCTTCGACGAAAAAGGCGACATCAAGAACGGCGCACTGACCCTCTTCACCTACAAGGGGGGCAACCGCGAGCAGCTGGCCGTGATCGGGCGGCTGGCGGCAGCGTCCCTAGTGTCGGA
>JAYNNS010000007.1:0-12090 GCA_038112835.1 Curvibacter sp.
CTCGACGGGCTGAACCTCGCGGCCCAGAGCACGCTCTGGCTGGACGGCCCGGCCACCGCCGCCGTAGCCAATGCCACCCTGCCCCGCGTCCAGTCCCCCGACAGCCTGCGCGTCTACTCCGTCGCCGAGCAGAACCACCTGGGTGCCGAATGCCTGGGCTTCATCAGCTTCCTGGAGGCGGCCGATGTGCTGCCCCCGCCCATGCGCGAGGTCGTGCTGGACCGCGCCATGGCCGTGCCCGGCGAGCCCATGAGTCTGGACGACCTCAAGATCATCATCCTCATGGTCTACTGGAGCTTTGGCGAAGAGCCCGATGCGCTGATCCTCGACGAGCTCTACGACGATCCGGCCGAGCGCGTGGCGCACTGAGCCCGGCGCGCGTCCCGTCCATGCACAAGGCCCCGCATGCGGGGCCTTGCCGTTTCAGGTGAGCAGGCGCTCCGGATGGGCTTCGAGACGCGTGAGCGCCTCACGCGTGGCCCGCACCGTCAGCGTCTCCTCCTCCTGCGGCAGCAGCAGGCCGGCCTGCAGATAGGCGGCCAGGCGGCCGGCCTGGATCAGGTAGCTGTGGCCGTCGCTGGAGGCGAACAGATTGAGATGCTTGCGGTCGCTGCGCCAGACGAACTGGACCTGGCTGACCTTGCCGTTGTGGTCCAGGGTGAACCAGGAACCGACCTGCAGCTCCTGCGCCCAGGCGATCATGGCCGGCGTGGGCTTGGAGCCGCCGTTGGTGACCACGTCGATCGTGGAGGCGTCGATGCCCAGCATCATCTCGATGCTCTCGGCATCGAGCGGCAGGTCGCCCAGGCCATCCTCGCTGACAAAGTCTTCCAGATTGGCCAGGCGCTGCGTCATGGCGTCGATCTGGGCCTGGGGAATGGCCTGGGTCTTGGACATGAAGGCATCGGCCATGGTGTCGCTGACGATCTTGATGTGCGCGTCCTGGTCGGCCTGGGGCAGGCCCAGCAAACCCATGCCTGCGCGCAGGCGCTGCAGCAGCTGCGGCAGATCCTGGATCACGCGCGCGCGATCGCTGCGGTTGGGCTTGGCGCTGGCCGACCACACCAGATCGGCCGCGGCTTTCTTGAGCGCCACGGTCTCGGCGTCCTTGGGCCCCTTGCGCACGGCCGAGACGGCCAGCACCTCGGCCCAGACCTTGAACAGGAAGGTACGGATCTCGTCGCGCACCGGGATATCCTTGAGCATGTTGCGCAGCTCGATGGTGTACTGGATGGCGAGCGTCTCCTTCTGCTCCACCTGCTGCGCCACGCTCACGACCTTCTGCGTCTGCTCCTTGCCGGTAAGGAACTTGGCCAGGAATTTCTGGAATTCGTCGTAGACGATCTGGAAGACGCGCTTGCCGGTCTCGGGATACTGCTCGATGACCTGGACGATGCGCTTGATCTCGGCCTCGAGCGCGCTGCCCGAGATGCCGCTGGCGTCAAAGCCCAGCACACAGGAGCCCATGCGGTCGATCAGCTGGCGCGCCGGATGGTTGATGGAACCGAAGAACTCGGGCTCGGCCAGGGCGACGCGCAGCACGGGCATCTGCAGGCGCGCGAACCAGACGCGGATGGTGGTCGGGATGCGCTCCTCGGCCAGGATGGCCTGGAACATCAGGGCCACCATTTCGATGGTGGCCTTCTCGCTCTTGGTCTCGGCTTTCTGCTTGAGCTCGTCGGTCTTCTCACGCAGCTTCTCCGCCACCCGGACCACGCCGGCGGGACTGTAGTCCTCGTAGACCGTGCCGGTCCCGCCGCCACTGCCGGCATAGTATGGCGGACGCTCGGCCATGGCCGCGGCCAGCGCCGGCGAGGGGGGCTGCGCCGAGGCGCCACCGAAATCACCGCCGCCCACGCCGACCAGCAGGCGCTTGAGCTGGCCGAACATTCCCTGGGCCCGGCTGCGCGTGCGCGCCAGCGGCGTCGTCTGCGTCAGCAGGCGGGTTTCCTCGTGTGCACCGCCGAAATTGGAGGGCGTGCCCTGCGCCATGGCCTGGTGCATCTGTGCCGGGGTCTGGCCCAGGCTGCCGGGCATGGAGCCGGCCCCACCCGCGGCCGGCTTGCGCCCCGGGGCCATCGGGACGCTGCCGCTGTCCCAGCCCAGGCGACCCCCGAAGAGCTGACCACCACCGGGAGTGGCCGGCGGCGGGGCCGCCATCGGGGCAGCACCGCGGGCGGCCGTCCCCAGGGGGGACGGGGCGGACACCACGGCCGGACCCGCGTAGGCCTGGCCGGGCGTGGACGGGGGATAGGCCGGGCCACCCCCGGCAGCACCATGGACCGGCGCCGGACCGGACCAGGCGCCACTGTCGCCGGGCAGCTGCGAGTCGACCGGCAGATCGGGCGGAGGTGCCACCGAAGCCGGCGGGCGCCGCCCGACCGCGTTGCGCTTGACGCGATCCTTGAGATCGATGGTCGTCATCACGCCCTGCTGGATCAGGAACTCGTTGCCGTTGGCATAGGCCTGCTTGAGCTTGTCGATCAGGTGCTTCTGCACCACCTCGGCCACCATGGACCAGGACTCGCGCGGCATGCCCGCCGTCGTCCACTGCTCGATCAGCAGCAGGATGAGCACCTCGGGCCGCAGCAGGTCGTGGCCTTCGAGGTCGTCCCGGCTCTCCAGCGTCTTGACGCGCACGCGCAGGTCGTCGAGCTCGGAGCCCACCTTCTCGACCACGGCCAGCACCAGGCGCGAAGCCAGGATCTTGTTCTCGACCGCATCGGTCCCCATGAGGGTCAGGCCCCCGTCCCCTTCGAGGGACAGCTCGTCCTTCTTCTTCTCGGGCTTCTTGCCGGCCGGGGACTTGAGCGCTTCCTGCCAGACCTTCATGGTCCCGTCGATCCAGACATCGCGCTGCTTCTGGAACAGCATCCAGGCATCGCGCCGATTCTGCATGTCCCGCGTCGTGCCGCGCTCGTTGAGCAGCACCGTCAGCCGGTCCATGACCACCCCCCCCAGCTCGACCAGGATCTTCTGCAGATCCGTCAGAAAACGCTCTCGCGTCTTCTGCGCCAACTGCATGCGCTGCATGTAGGAGAGCGGGATGGCCATGGGGTGCTGTCTCCGGTCAGACCACCGCCCCCGCGTTGGGATCGTTCGGGTCCGTGTCGCGCTTGCCGGCGGAGCCGGCCTTGACCAGGTCCTCGCGCTTGACACCCAGCCACATCGCGATGGCGGCGGCCACGAAGACCGAGGAGTAGATGCCGAAGCAGATGCCGATGGTCAGCGCCAGGGCGAAATAGTGCAGCGTGGGACCACCGAACAGCAGCATCGAGATCACCATCAGCTGCGTCGAGCCGTGGGTGATGATGGTGCGGCTGATGGTCGAGGTGATGGCGTTGTCGATGATGGCCACCGTGTCGAGCTTGCGCAGGCGGCGGAAGTTCTCGCGGATGCGGTCGAAGATCACCACCGACTCGTTGACCGAATAGCCCAGCACGGCCAGCACCGCGGCCAGCACCGGCAGCGAGAACTCCCACTGGAAGAAGGCGAAGAAGCCCAGGATGATGACCACGTCATGCAGGTTGGCGATGATGGCCGCCACCGCGAACTTCCATTCGAAACGCAGGGCCAGGTAGATCATGATGCCGCCGACCACGAAAGCCAGGGCCAGCAGGCCGTCGAGCGCCAGCTCGTCACCGACCTGGGGGCCGACGAATTCGCTGCGGCGCAGGGTGGCGCCAGGGTCCACCGCCTGCAAGGCCGCCATCACCTGCTCGCTCTGCTGGCCCGAACTCACGCCCTTGACAGCCGGCATGCGGATCAGCACGTCGCGCGCCGTGCCGAAATTCTGCACCTGCACATCGGTATAGCCCAGCTGGCCGACGGCGCCTCGCACGGCCTGCAGATCGGCCGGCTGGGTGTAGCTGACCTCCATCAGCGTGCCGCCGGTGAATTCGACCGACAGGTGCAGGCCGCGGGTGACCAGGAAGAAGACCGCTGCCAGGAAGGTGATGATCGAAATGGCGTTGAGCACCAGCGCATGCCGCATGAAGGGAATGTCGCGCTTGATCTTGAAAAACTCCATGTTCTTCTGCCCTCAATCCACGTTGACCGGGACCTGCCCTTCGGACCGCCAGACCGTGCCGATGGACACGGTCTTGAGTTTCTTGCGACTACCGTACCACAAATTGACCAGGCCACGCGAGAAGAACACGGCCGAGAACATGCTTGTCAGAATGCCGAGACAGTGCACCACGGCAAAGCCGCGCACCGGGCCGGAACCGAAGGCCAGCAGGGCCAGGCCCGCGATCAGGGTGGTGACGTTGGAGTCCAGGATGGTGGCCCAGGCCCGGTCATAGCCGGTGTGGATGGCGGCCTGCGGCGAGGCGCCGTTGCGCAGCTCCTCGCGCACACGCTCGTTGATCAGCACGTTGGCGTCGATGGCCATACCCAGCACCAGGGCCATGGCCGCCATGCCCGGCAGGGTCAGCGTGGCCTGCAGCATGGACAGCACGGCCACCAGGAGCAGCAGGTTGACGCCCAGCGCCACGCTGGAGATCACCCCGAACAGCATGTAATAGATGCACATGAAGACCGCCACGGCGACAAAGCCCCAGGTCACGCTGGCGAAGCCCTTGGCGATGTTCTCGGCGCCGAGACTCGGGCCGATGGTGCGCTCCTCGATGATCTCCATCGGCGCGGCCAGCGAACCGGCGCGCAGCAGCAGGGCCGTGTCAGCCGCCTCGGTGGTGCTCATGCGGCCGGAAATCTGCACCCGTCCGCCACCGATCTCGCTGCGGATCACGGGTGCGGTCACGACCTCGCCCTTGCCCTTCTCGAACAGGATGATGGCCATGCGCTTGCCCACGCTCTCGCGCGTCACATCCTTGAAGATGCGCGCGCCCTTGGCGTCCAGCGTCAGGTTGACCGTGGGCTCCTGGGTCTGGCTGTCGAAGCCGGGCTGGGCATCGGTCAGGTTGTCGCCGGTCAGCACGACCTGCTTCTTGACGATCACGGCCTGGCCGTTGCGGTCCAGGTAGCGCTCGGCGCCGAAGGGTACGGGGCCCGCACCGGCCTCGGCGCTGCGGCCCTCGACGCTCTCGTCCACCATGCGCAGCTCCAGCGTGGCGGTGCGACCCAGGATGTCCTTGGCCTTGGCCGTGTCCTGCACGCCGGGCAGCTGCACGACGATGCGGTCCTGGCCCTGCTGCTGGATCACGGGCTCGGCCACGCCGAGCTCGTTGATGCGGTTGTGCAGGGTGGTGATGTTCTGCTTGAGCGCCTGGTCCTGCACCAGCCGCGCCGCCTGGGGCTTGAGGCCCAGGCTCAGACGGTATTCGGCACCCTCCTGGGTCTCGGTGGCCTGCAGGTCGGCGAACTGGTCGAGCAGCACGCGCTGGGCCGCGTCGCGGGTGGCGGCGTCACGCAGGCGCAGCTCGATGGTCTGGCCGTTGCGGTTGATGCCGCCATGACGCACGTTCTTCTCGCGCAGCGCGGTGCGCAAGTCACCGGCCAGCGACTCGGCCTTCTTGTTCAGCGCGGCCTGCATGTCCACCTGCAGCATGAAGTGCACGCCGCCGCGCAGGTCCAGGCCCAAGTACATGGGCGCCGCGTGCAGGGCGGCCAGCCAGGCGGGCGTACGCGAGAGCAGGTTGAGCGCGACGATGTACTCGGGATCGGCCGGGTCGCGGATCAGGGCGCGCTGGATCGCGTCCTTGGCCTTGAGCTGCGTATCCGGATCGTCAAAACGCACGCGCAGCGAGCCGGCCTCCAGGCTGAGCGCCTCGGGGGCGATGCCGGCTTCCTTGAGCGCGGCCTCGACCCGGACCTGGGTGCCGGGATCGACCTTGATGATGGCCTTGGCCGGCGAGACCTGCACGGCAGGCGCCTCGCCGAAGAAATTGGGTGCCGTGTAGACGGCTCCCACCAGCAGCGCGATCAAGATGATCGCGTACTTCCACAGGGGATAACGGTTCATTACTGGATCGCGCCTGGCAAACGGTGAGCGTGGGGATGCTTACTTCATCGTGCCCTTGGGCAGCACCTGGGCCACGGCATGGCGCTGCAGCTGGACTTCGACGCCGGAGGCGATTTCCACGTGGATGAAGTTCTCACCCAGGCTGCTGACACGGCCGACCACGCCGCCGGCGGTCACCACCTCGTCGCCCTTGGCCAGGGCCTCGACCATGGCGCGATGCTCCTTCTGCTTCTTCATCTGGGGGCGGATCATGATGAAGTACAGCACCACGAACATCAGCACGATGGGCAGCATGCTCATCAGCGAATCCTGCATGCTGGGGGCGGCGGCGGGGGCGGTCTGGGCAAAGGCGGAAGAAATGAACACGATGGACTCCACGTCGGTTTTCTGAATGTCTAGAAACCGCCGGCGCGGCCTGCAACAGGCCCTGCCGGCGGGCAGCCGTCCATTGTACGGGGCTGTTGTCGGCCGGCAGCGAGTCCCGACGATGGGTCGGGATTCAGGCCTGAGCGGCGCGCCAGGCCCCCAGGCGCTCGGCCCAGAGCCCGCGGGCAGCCTGGAGGTGGCGGGCCTTGACGTGGCCATAGCCCCGGATCTGCTCCGGGATGCGGGCGATCTCGACCGCCTGCGCATGGTTGGCCGCCGTCAGGCCGCGCAGCAGCTCCTCGATGCAGGTCCGGTATTCGGCGACCAGGGCGCGCTCCTCGCGACGCTCGGCGCTGTGGCCGAAAGGGTCGAACACGGTGCCACGCAGGCCTTTCAGGCGAGCCAGCAGGCGGAAGGCGCTGCCCATGGCCGGGCCATAGGAACGCTTGAGCAGTTCGCCCCGGGCGTTTTTCTTCGCCAGCAGGGGCGGCGCCAGGTGGTAGTGCAGCTTGTACTCACCCTCGAACATGCCCTCGATGCGCTGCACAAAGGCCGGATCGCTGTGCAGGCGGGCCACCTCGTACTCGTCCTTGTAGGCCATGAGCTTGAAGAGGTAGCGCGCCACGGCTTCGGTCAACGCCGTCTTGCCCAGCGGCGCCTCGGCAGCCCGCACCCGCTCCACAAAAGCCCGATAGCTTTCGGCATAGGCCGCGCTCTGGTAGCCGCTCAGGAACTCGACCCGACGCGCCACCAGGCTGTCCACCCCCTCCTGTGTGTTGATGCGCGGCTGGAACTGCACCGCCTGCACGGGCGTGAGCAGGGCCTGCACACGCGCCCAGTCCTGTGCCGCCTGGCGGCCCCAGGCGAAGGCGGCCTGGTTGGCCTCGACCGCCACGCCATTGAGCTCCATGGCGCGCAACAGGGCCTCGCGACCCAGCGGGATCCAGCCCTTCTGCCAGGCGTAGCCGAGGATCATGGGGTTGACGTAGATCGCATCGCCCATGAGGCGGGTGGCCACGGCGTCGGCGTCGAAGGCACCCAGCGCACCGGCACCCACCGCCTGCGCGATCTCGGCGCTGCAGCGCTGGGCCGGGTTCTGCCAGTCGGCGTTCTTCACGAAGGCCGCCGTCGGTGCGCTGTGACCGTTGAGCGCCACGCGGGTGCGGCCCTCGCGCATGCGCAGCACGGTCTCCTTGCCCGCGGCCACGATGGGGTCGCAGCCGAGGATCAGGTCGGCCGCGGCCATGCCCACACGCGTGGTGCTGATGTCCTCCTGGGATGCGGCGATCAGCACATGGCTCCAGGTCGCCCCGCCCTTTTGCGCCAGGCCCGCCGCGTCCTGCGTGACGATGCCCTTGCCCTCGATGTGCGCGGCCATGCCCAACAGCTGACCGATGGTGATGACGCCCGTGCCGCCCACGCCCGCGACCACGATGCCATATACGCCTACTGCGCGACCGTGATCGGGGGTTGGGAGGTGCTCGGAATCCTCACGTACAGAAGTACGTTCCGGTTCCTGCGCTCCTGCCGCCCCCCGCTGACGGCCGCTCGCTACGGCGTCCAGCTGCGGCAGAACCGGCTCCGGCAACTCCCCCAGCGCATACGGCGACAAGGCCTGGCCCTTGGCCTTCTTGCGCAGCTGCCCGCCTTCGACGGTGACGAAGCTCGGGCAGAAGCCCTTGAGGCAGGAGAAATCCTGGTTGCAGCTGCTCTGGTTGATGGTGCGCTTGCGGCCGAACTCGGTCTCCAGCGGCTCGACCGAAAGGCAGTTGCTCTGCTGGCCGCAGTCACCGCAGCCTTCGCAGACCAGCTCGTTGATCACCACGCGCCTGGCCGGTGTGACCAGGGTGCCGCGCTTGCGGCGGCGGCGTTTTTCGGTGGCGCAGGTCTGGTCGTAGATGATGACGGTGCAGCCCTTGAGCTCGCGGAACTCGCGCTGGATGCGGTCGAGCTCATCACGGTGTTCGATGGCGATGCCCGCCGGCAGACCCGACACGCCCGCGTATTTCTCCGGCTCGTCGGTCACGATGGTGATCTTCTGCGCTCCCTCGGCACGCATGCTCTGCGCAATCTGGACCACGCTGTGGCCTTCGGGCCGCTCCCCCACCGGCTGCCCGCCCGTCATGGCCACCGCGTCGTTGTAGAGCAGCTTGTAGGTGATGTTCACACCCGCCGCGATGGCCTGGCGCACGGCCAGCAAGCCGCTGTGGAAATAGGTGCCGTCGCCCAGGTTGGCGAACACATGCTGTTCGCTGCTGAAGGGCTGCTGGCCCACCCAGGGCACGCCCTCGCCGCCCATCTGCGTGAAGCCGATGGTGCTGCGGTCCATCCAGGTCGCCATGAAGTGGCAGCCGATGCCGGCCAGGGCGCGCGAGCCCTCGGGCACGCGCGTGCTGGTGTTGTGCGGGCAGCCCGAGCAGAACCAGGGCATGCGCTCGGCCGCGGGGCCGCCCAGCGCCAGCACCTGCATGGCACGCTCCTTGGCGTCGAGCACGGCCAGCTGCGCGTCGATGCGTGCCGCGATCTCGCTGCCGGCGGGCGCGAGGCCCAGCTTCTTCAGGCGGCCGGCGATGGCGCGCGCGATCACGGCCGGACTCAGGTCGGCATTGGCACGCAGCAGCTCATTGCTCGAAGGATTGGCTTGCGACCATTCGCCACCCGCCTTGTCGCCCTCGTTGAACTTGCCCAGGATGTTGGGGCGCACGTCGTCGCGCCAGTTGTAGAGCTCTTCCTTGAGCTGGTACTCGATGAGCTGGCGCTTCTCTTCCACCACCAGGATCTCCTGCAGGCCGGTGGCGAAGTCGCGCGCGCTCTGTGCTTCCAGCGGCCAGACCACGGCCACCTTGTGCAGGCGGATGCCGAGCTGGCGGCAGGTGGCGTCGTCCAGGCCCAGATCCAGCAGGGCCTGGCGCGTGTCGTTGTAGGCCTTGCCGCTGGCGATGATGCCGAAACGGTCGTTCGGCGTGGCAATGACGTTGTGGTTGAGCCGGTTCGCGCGGATGTAGGCCAGGGCCGCGTACCACTTGTGATGGAAGAGCCGCGCCTCCTGCTCGAGCGCGTGGTCGGGCCAGCGGATGTGCAGGCCACCCGGGGGCATCTCGAAATCGGTGGGCAGCGCGATCTGCACACGCTCGGGGTCGATCAGGGCGCTGGCGCTGGACTCCACGATCTCCTGGATGGTCTTCATGCCGGCCCAGACACCCGCATAGCGGCTCATCGCAAAAGCGTGGATGCCGAGGTCCAGGATCTCCTGCACCGAGGCCGGGAAGAAGACGGGCAGGCCGCAGGCCTTGAAGATGTGATCGCTCTGGTGCGCGGCGGTGGAACTCTTGGCCACGTGGTCGTCGCCGGCCACGGCGATGACGCCGCCCCAGGGCGTGGTGCCGGCCATGTTGGCGTGCTTGAAGACGTCCGAGCAGCGGTCAACCCCCGGGCCCTTGCCGTACCAGATGCCGAACACGCCGTCGAAGCGGTTCGTGCCCGGCGGCGCGAAGCCCAGCTGCTGCGTGCCCCACAGCGCCGTGGCCGCCAGTTCCTCGTTCACGCCGGGCTGGAACACGATGTGCTGCGCCTGCAGGTACTTCTTGGCATTCCACAGCGCCTGGTCGTAGCTGCCCAGCGGGGAGCCGCGGTAGCCGCTGATGAAACCTGCCGTGCTCTTGCCGGCCAGCTGGTCGCGCAGGCGCTGCAGCATGGGCAGCTTGACCAGGGCCTGCACCCCGCTCATGAAGGCACGGCCGTGGTCCAGGCTGTACTTGTCGTCCAGGGTGACGGTTTCGAGGGCCTGGCGGATGGATGCGGGCAGGGGAGCGTTCATGCGGGCTGGTCTCCGGGCGCGTGGCCTTGTTTTGTATCAGGAAGGGCTCGTGGGCAGTGTAGGCCGCATGCGCTGATAGGTCTTTGCTTTCTTTGCCTGATTAAAGGTGGTTTTTGAAAGGAAATTGCTTGAAAATTACCGAAATGGAAACGATA
Organism: Curvibacter sp.; assembly: GCA_038112835.1. Taxonomy (GTDB): domain Bacteria; phylum Pseudomonadota; class Gammaproteobacteria; order Burkholderiales; family Burkholderiaceae_C; genus Hylemonella. The sequence goes on from JAYNNS010000007.1 coordinate 10,262, forward strand.
GACAAGTTCGACCTCGCCATCCTGCAAGAGCTGCAGGCCGACGCCCGCCTCACCAATGCCGAGCTGGCCACGCGCGTGGGCCTCTCGCCCGCGCCCTGCTGGCGCCGCGTGCGTGCCCTGGAGTCGGCGGGCTACATCAAGGGCTACCACGCCGAGATCGACCGCCACAAGATCGGCCTGGGCGTGCTGGCCTTCGTGCGCCTGGACGCCGAGCGCAACACGGGCGACGCCACGCGCGTGCTCGAGGAGGCCGTGCGCGCCCTGCCCGAGGTCGTGGCCTGCCACTACATCAGCGGTACCGGCACCTTCGAGCTGCAGGTGGTGGCGCAGGACCTCGACAGCTTTTCCAGCTTCGCGCTGCAGCGCCTGATCAACCTGCCCAATGTGAAAGACCTGCACACCAGCTTCTCGCTGGGCGAGGTCAAGGCCAGCCCGACCCTGCCCCTGGGCCATCTGCAGGCACCCCGGCCTGCGCCCGAAACCAAGGCCGCGCCCACCCACCGGAGAAGCCGATGAAACGACACCTGCTCTGCCTCACCCTGGCCCTGCCCGCGCTGCTGGCGGCCCAGACTGTGCCGACACCGCTGCCCCTGCGCAACCTGTTGATCGAGGTGCGCCAGGACGACGGCCGCAGCGACAGCCGCGAACGCCTCGGTGCCGAGGTGGAAGCCCGCGTGCAACCCGGCCGCAGCGAGGCGGACGTCGCCATCGAGGCGCGCCGGCGCGAGAGCAGCCGCAGCGGCCGCGCCCAGCAGCAGGTGCTGGTGCTCAACGGCCGGCCTGCGGCCATCAGCCTGGGCAGCGGTGTGCCGCTGCGCCTGCGCCAGTTCATCGTCCAGAACGGCGTGCGCCGCAGCGTGCCCGGCACGGTCTGGGTCCAGGCGGGCACGGGCTTCACGGCCACCCCGGTCTGGGAGGGCGGCGAGACGGTCTACCTGGAGCTGGTCGCCACCCAGGGCCGCCAGCCGCTGGGCCCGGGCGCCAGCACCGCCACCACGCTGATGCTGCCGCTCGACGAATGGACCACGATCGCCGACAGCGAGGACGTGCAGGACCAGCGCGAGAACGCTGCCGGTCTGGGCGGCGCCGGGCGCGACACGGGCAGCAGCAGCCAACGCCTGCGCGTGCAGGTGCGCATCAGCGTGCGCTGAGGCCGCGCGTCAGCGCACGGCTTCGCGCGGCCACAAGACCCACAGCCGCAAGGGCTGCTTGAGCCGGCCGGCGATCTGCGAAGCCTCGGGTCCCGTGCCCACGAAGTAGTCGGCGCGCACCGCGCCCACGATGGCACTGCCCGTGTCCTGGGCCAGCACCAGGCGCTGCAGCTGCAGCTGCGGACCGGCCGAGGCCAGCCACACGGGCGTGCCGTAGGGGATGCTGCCGGGGTCGACGGCGATGGAGCGCCCCGCCGTCAGCGGCACGCCCTGGGCGCCACGCGGGCCCACGGCGGCCTCGCTCTCGGGCAGGGGCTGTTCCTGGAAGAAGGTCACGCGCGGATTGGCCCAGAGCATCTCCTGCACGCGGCCCGGATTCTGCGCGACCCACTGGCGGATCGAGGGCCAGGAGGCGTCGCGCACCTCGCGCCGCTGTTGCAGCCAGCCGCCCACGCTGCGGTAGGGCTGGTCGTTGGTGCCCGCGTAGCCGATGCGCACCACGCGCTGGCGGCCGTCGGGCTCGGTGATCTGCAGGCGGCCCGAGCCCTGGATCTGCAGGTTGAGCGCGGCCACGGGATCGGCCAGCCAGGCGATCTCGCGCCCGCGCAGCGCGGCCTGGGCCTCGGGCAGGGTGTCGATCTCCTGCCGGCTGTACCAGGGCTTGCGCAGGTGCAGGCC
>JAYNNS010000007.1:12100-12896 GCA_038112835.1 Curvibacter sp.
GGCGGGCGGTTCTGCGGCACGTTGAAGCGTGCGTCGGGCAGACGCGAGGCCTCGACGACGGGCTCGTAGTAACCGGTGAGCAGGCCCACGGCCTCACTCTGGTGGGTCTCGACGCGATAGGGCTGCAGGCGCTCGAGCATCCAGCTGCGGCGCTGCGCGTCGCTGCCCTGGCTGAGACGGCGCACCTCGGCGCACAGGGCGGCAAAGGGGGGGCCGGGGCGCTCGCAGCTGCGCAGCCACGCTCCCCAGGCCTCGCCCAGCGGATCCTCGCCCAGGCCTGGCAGCTCGGCCCAGGCCACCGGAGTCCATCGACTGCGCGGCTGCTGCAGGGCGTTGCCACTCACGGGCGGGCCGGGAAACGCCGGCGGGGTGGCGCCGGCCTGCTCGATGGTGATCGTGCTGCCCCCTGCAACAGGTGCGGGTTCCTGCAGGGACACACTGCCGCAGGCGGCCAGCATTCCTACAATGGCGAGGCTGAGTACGAAATACAGTCGTTGGAGTCGGTTCATGTGGTTGATTTTCCTCGAAGCCCTGGGCGCCCTGCTGCTGCTGGTGCTCATCGTGTGGTGGACCATGTTCTCGGGCCGCCGCAAGGGCGAGCTCGACGACGGCGCGCAGGATCAGACCACGCGTCCTGCGGACGATCGCGACTAGTACTGCGACCCGGAAGTTGAGGAACAAAATGAAAGCGATGGATTCGTGCGCAGGGCAAGGCGCAAATCCTCGCCATAGCCATAGCTATGGCGAGGATTTGCAACGCCGCGCGCGGCCTTTGTGGTCGCAACCCGAAGGGAAG
>JAYNNS010000007.1:12906-23226 GCA_038112835.1 Curvibacter sp.
CCCCCAAACTCACCGCGGTGGTTGGGGGCCCCGCCCCCGGCCAAACCCCTCCCCTCCGCCTTGGCTCGGGGGTGTTTTTGCAACGCCGCCATGCGTGCGAAGGCGCGCTTTCATGTTTCGATCCTTCCGGGTCGCAGTACCAGGTCCGGGTCACACTTCGCGCAGCAGGTTGGCCAGCTCGACGGCCGACTTCACTTCCATCTTGTCGAAGACGCGGGCGCGGTGCACTTCCACCGTGCGCACGCTGATGTCGAGCTGGTCGGCGATGCGCTTGTTGGGCAGGCCCTCGATCACCAGGTGCATGACGGCGCGCTCGCGCTCGGTGAGTTCGGCCAGGCGCTGGCGCAGGCGCTCGCGCACCTGCTGGGCCTGCACGACCGTGGCCGAGTGGGCCAGCGCCTGCTCGACGCGGTCCACCAGCGCGTTGTCGGAGAAAGGCTTCTCGCAGAAATCGTAGGCCCCGCGCTTGACCATGCTGACCGCGGTGGGCACGTCGGCATGGCCGGTGAGGAAAATCACCGGCAGCGCCTCGTGCAGGCCGCGCTCGGCCAGGCGCTCGAACAGGGCCAGCCCGCTCATGCCGGGCATGCGCACGTCCAGCAGCAGACAGCCCGGCCGCAGCGGCAGGTGCGCGCCCTCGATCAGCTCCAGGAAGGCCTCGGCGCTCTCGAAGGCCTGGCTGGCCAGGCGGCGCGAACGCAGCAGCCAGGCCAGGGCCTCGCGCACGCTGGCGTCGTCGTCGACGATGTAGACGGAGGCATCGATGGCGGGTTGCATGGCGCGATGTTATGTCATCTGGCCGGGCCGGCCGGCAGCGTGAAGGCGAAGACGGTGCCCTGCGGGACATGCGGCGCGAACGCCAGCGTCCCGCCGTGCTGCTCGATCACGGTGCGGCACAGGCTCAGGCCCAGGCCCATGCCCTCGGCCTTGGTGGTGAAGAAGGGCGTGAACAGCTGCTCGGCCACCTCGGGCGCGATGCCGGGGCCGAGGTCCGTGACGGAGAACTCGATCCAGCGCGCGTCGGCCGGGGCGCGCTGCACGGCCAGCGTGAGCACGCGCCGGCGGATGCCCGGCTGGTCCATGGCCTGCATGCCGTTGCGCGCGAGGTTGAGCAGCACCTGCTCGACCATGGTGCGGTCGCAGTACACCGTGGGCAGGTCGGGCGCGAGCCGCAGCTGCACCTGCACCCCGAGCTTGCGCGCCTGCAGGTTGACCAGGGGGAGGATGGCATCGATGAGCTGGCGCGGCGCGATGGCCTCGCGTGCCTGGTCACGCCGGCGCACGAAGTCGTGCACGCTCTTGATGACCTTGCCCGCGCGCTCGGCCTGCTCGGCAATCCGGTGCATGGCCAGGCGCATGTCGGCCGCGCTGTGCACGCCCTGGTCCAGCAGGTTCTGCGTGCCGGTGGCATAGCTCGCGATGGCGGCCAGCGGCTGGTTGAGCTCGTGGCTCAGCAGCGAGGCCATCTCGCCCACCATGGCCAGGCGGGCCGTGGCCTGCAGGCGTTCCTGGCTGGCGCGCGAGAGCTCCTCCACGCGACGCTGCTCACGGATGTCGAGGAAGGCACTCATCCAGCCGGTCTGCACGCCCTGGGCGTTGATCAGCGGCGCCTCGATGATGAGCACCGGGAAACGCGTGCCGTCCTTGTGCATGAAGACCGACTCGTAGCCCTCGCGCGGCGGCACGTTGCCGGCCAGGCGGATTTCCTGGCGCTTTCTGTATTCGTCGGCCAGCTCGGGTGGCCAGTAGGGTGGCGCCTGCACACCCTGGCCCAGCAGCTCCTCGGCCGTGAAGCCCACCATCTGGCAGAAGGCCGGGTTGACGTAGGTGATGCGGCCCTGCAGGTCGCGCGCACGCAGGCCCGTGACCAGCGAATCCTCCATCGCCTTGCGAAAAGCCAGCGCATCGGCGAGATCGCGCTCGGCCTTGAGGCGGCGGCGCATGTCCTTGCCCAGCAGCAGCAGGATGGCCACCAGGGCGATGGACATGGCCGTGACCAGGGCCGTCAGCACATTGGGGAAGAGCTCGGGCGCGCCGCGCCAGCTGTCCATGCGCAGCACCAGGGTCGTGCCCGGCAGGTCCAGCAGGTGCTGGGCCGAGAACACGCGGCTGCCGCGGCGCGCATTGCCGCGGATCGCCAGGCGGGTGCCATCGCCCTCGGTGAAGGACACCTCCTGGCTGCGGGTCAGCTGCGAGCCCAGGTCGTCCAGCAGGTCCTGCCGCGAGTAGGTGGCCACCAGATAGCCCATGACCACGCCGGCGCTGGCCAGCGGCAGGCACAGCTCCATGACCTCCAGGCCCAGGCCGTCGGTCATGGGCACGAAATAGCTGCTCGAATAGGCCGGCCCGCTGATGCGCCGGGCCGCATTGCAGGCCTGGGTCACCTCGGACTGCACGCTCTCGCGCCCCAGGCGCTCGAACACCGGTGGACGGTAGGGGGTACCGGCCTGGGCCAGGGTCTTGAAGCCATCGTCGCGCCACTCGATGTGCAGCAGCTCGCTGCGTTCGCGCATCAGGGTGGTGGCCTCCAGCACCCAGCCCGCCGGCTGGGGCTCGCCGAACTGCAGCGCCTGCAGGCTCTGCAGGTTGCGCGTGAGGCGCGAACGGATGTCGCCCACGGCGTCGGCGGCATCGCGCTCGAGCCGGCTCTGGAGCTGGCTGGCTTCATAGCGGCCGGCCAGCCAGACCAGGGTCACCAGCAGGGCCAGCACCAGCGCCGTCAGGGCGGACCAGAGCAGGCGGCGGCGCCACTGCTGGGGGTGCCAGCGCTGGCGCAGGCGTTCGAACAGGCCGGCACTCACAGGACGCGGTGCTCCAGGGTCGGCAGCTGCGCGCGACACTGGCGCAGCAGGGCCGCGTCGAGCTCGGCCAGCACCAGGCCCTCGCCCTCGGGCCGCACGTCCAGCACCCGCCCCCAGGGATCGACCACCATGCTGTGGCCCCAGGTGCGGCGCCCGTTCTCGTGCACCCCGCCCTGGGCCGCGGCGGCCACATAGGCCAGGTTCTCGATCGCGCGCGCGCGCAACAGCGGCTCCCAGTGCGCCTGGCCCGTGGTGTGGGTGAAGGCGCTGGGCACGAGCAGCAGCTGGGCGCCGGCCTGCGCATGGGCACGGTAGAGCTCGGGAAAGCGCAGGTCGTAGCACACGCTCAGGCCCACGCGCCAGCGCTGGCCGTCGCGCGAGGGCAGCTCGAAGACGACCGGCGCGCGGCCGGGCCGCAGGGTGCGCGCCTCGTCATAGGACTCGCGGCCGTTGTCGTAGCGGAACAGGTGGATCTTGTCGTACTGCGCCACGCACTCGCCCTGCGGCGAATAGACCCGCGTGCTGTTGTAGGCACGCCGGTCTCCGTCCGTCACGGCCCCGGCGTCGATGGGCAGGGTGCCCCCGACGATCCACAGGCCGAGCGCGCGCGCCGTGTGGGCCAGGAAGTCCTGGATCGGGCCCTGGCCCGGTGTCTCGCGGATCTGCAGCTTGGCCTGGTCGCCATGGCCGAGCAGGCAGAAGTATTCGGGCAGCACGGCCAGCTCGGCACCCTGCTGCGCGGCCTGCTCCAGCAGGGCGCGCGCGCGCGCCAGGTTGGCGTCCAGCGACGCCGAGGAGACCAGCTGGATGGCGGCCAGCTTCATGGCGGCTGCTCTCCGGGTTCGGCCGCCGGCGCGGGTTCCGGGCGGCGCGTCTCGACCTTGTTCATCTGCGGATCGCTCCAGGTGCCGGTGATGTGGAATTCCTGCGTGGCCGCCGCCATGGCCGGGCGGCGCAGGAAATACTGGGCCAGGAAGGTGCTCAGGCCCACGGCCGGGTTGATCCAGGTCGCCACCAGCGAGGCCGTGCCCGCATTGATCTCGGGCACCACCACCACCCGCAGGTCCTGGGTCTCGCGCGCCAGGTTGGCCTGCCCGCTCATGAGCACGGCGGCACTGACGCCCTTCATCTGCAGGTTGTTGGTGCTGGCCAGGCCCTGCTCGATCTGCACGTCGCCGCGCACGAAGTCGAAGGCAAAGCCCTCGCTGAACACATCGCGGAAATCGAGCGTGAGCCGGCGCGGCAGCGACTGCAGGCTCAGCACCCCGAGCAGCTTGGCCAGGCCCGGGTCGGCCTTGAGGAACTGGCCGCGCTCGATGTTGATGTTGAAGCTGCCGCCCAGGCTGGGATAGTCCAGCCCCAGCGGCGAGCCGATCCAGCTGGCCTGCCCCTCCATGAGGCCGCGACCGGCACGGATCAGGTCCGGCATGCCCAGCCGGCTCAGCAGTCCGCCGGCGTCCGCCACGTCGAGCCGGAAATTCATCACCGTGCGGCGACGCTCGCCACGCGCAGCCGCCGGCGTGCGCGGGGCCGCGCCGCGCGGGGGCGGTTCGCCGGCTTCCTGGTAGATGGCCCAGTTGCCGCTGGCCGTGAACTCGGCCTCCGGCATCTTGATGTGCAGGCGGCTGAGCCGCCATTCGCGCGCGCCGGCATCGCGCCGCGCCAGCCCGCGGTTGACGGCCTCGATCTCGACGCGCCCGAACTTCTTGCCCCGCAGCTCGAACTGGTCGATCGCGATGTCCAGCGCCGGGATGCCCACCGGCTGCTCGTCCAGCGTCTGCTCCATGCCGCGCGCGTTCTCCTGCCCGAGCACCAGGCGCGCCAGGCGGGCATAGACATTGCCGGCCCCCGTGCTGGCGGGCATGCGGTATTCGAGGTAGCCGCTGAGTTCGCGCGCATCCGCATTGACGCGCCAGGTCCATTCCTCGCGCGTGCCACCGGCCACGAGCTGGCGTATGGTCTGCCCGCCGGCCCGCAGCGTCTCGCCCTGCACGATGAGGCTGGTGGGCAGGTAGTCCCGCAGCGCCGCCGACACGCTGACCCCGCCCGTGGACGCCGAGGCCGGCATGGCCACCGCCTGTCGCCAGGCATCCACGTCGAGGGTGTCGAACTGCACGCTGGCCACCACCCCTTCGTCCGGCAAGGGCACGCTCTGGCCCGCAGGCTGGCCGACACCGATGGCCCCGCGCAAGACGTGCACGTCCCCGTCGCGGTGCTCGCGCACATAGCGCAGCGAGGCCAGCCGACCGAGGTCCACGCGCAGCAGGTCCTCGCGCCGTGCGGCGTCACCGGCGGCCGGCGCGTCCATCAGGCCGGACTGCACGCGCAGGGGCAGTGTGTCCTCGGCCGGCTTGGACAGCGGGGCGGGCAGGTCCAGCGCCAGGCCCTGCAGACTGGAATTGAACTGGAATTCGGGCACGCCGCGGCGCAGCCCGAACTCGGCCGTATAGCCCGTGCTCCCGTTCATGTGCCGGGCCAGTGTTGCGACCGCGCCGAGCTGGCTTTCCTGGCGCAGGCCCTGGGCCGTGAGCGTGCCCCGCACGCGCAGGCGCGGCGCCGCCTCGGCCACGGCGCCGGGCAGGGTGATGGTGCCGCCCTCGGCCCGCACATCGCCCCCCAGCAGGCGCCCCTGCACGCCCGCCAGCGCGAAGCCCTGCTCGCTGAAATGCACGGTGCCGCGCGCGCGCGTCAGGCGCGGCAACTCGGGCATGAGCTGCAACTCGTTGCCGGCCAGCTTGACCTGCCCGCGCACGACCGAGCGCTCCAGGTCCTGCAACGGCAGATCCAGCCGCAGCTGCACCTCGGCATTGCCGGTGGCGCGCGCCTGGGTCAACACCCCGCCCAGCATGGCGTCCAGCGGCGAGCCGCGCACCAGGCCGGCAAGCAGCTCGTCGAGCGGGCCGCCCAGCTGCAGATCGGTCTGCACGCGCGCATCCTGCGCCAGGTCGGGAATGCGGGCTTCGCCCTGCAGGATGCGCAGCTGCGGCATGCCGTTCACGCGCGCGCCGATGTTGCGCAGCTGCAGGCTGTTGCGGTCGAGCAGCAGATCGCCGCGCAAGTCGGTCAGCACCGGCCAGGCCGGCTGCCCGGCCGGCTGCAGGCTCGCGGGCACGTAGACGAAACGGGTGTCCTGCCCCGGGGCCGTGATGCGGAACTCACCCTGGCCAGGCTGGCGGAAGGGAAAATCGTGCAGGTCGCCCTTGACGCGGAAACGCGCGGCGCTGGCCCGGCCCTGGGGCAGGGCCTGGCGCAGATACTCGCGCACCTCGGGGGGGATGGCCCGGGGCAGGTAGCGGTGCAGGGCCGCGAGTTCGGCACGGCTGAAGCTGCCCTGCAGGTCGAGCACGCCCGGCAGGCGATGCGCGCCGGTGCCGGTCTGCCACTTGAGCTGGAACTCCCCCTGGGCCTCGGCGTTGGCGAAGCGCGCATTGCTGACCTGCAGGCTGTTCTGGCCGTCCTGGTGGCGCCACTGCAGCTCGGCCCCGAGCTGGTCGAGCTCGATGCGCGGCAGCTCGAAGACGCCCGGCAGCTCCAGGTGCCCCTGCTGCACCAGCACGCTGGCGCGCCCGCCCTCCTGGTTCAGGTCGAACTCCACGCTCAGACCGCGGACCCCGGGCGAGCCGATCGCGTGCGCCGGCGGCTCGCCCTCGGCCAGCGGCTGCAGCTGCGGGTGGGAGGCCACGTCCAGATGGCTCAGTCGGCCCCGCGCATCGAAGCTGTGCGGGGCCTCCCACGGCCCCTGCCAGCGCGCCTGCAGCTGCTCGACCTGGCCCTGGGGCGCGTAGATCTGCAAGGCGCGGTGCAGGCGCGCGCCCAGCGGCAGGCGCTGGCCGAGCCGGGCCAGCTGGGCCAGGTCGATGTCGCTGACACGCAGCTCGCTGCGCGCGTTGCCGGTCGCCCCCGCGGGCTGGACATGGCTGATCCGCATATCGCCGCCACGCCACTGCAGGCCGTCGCGGGTGTCGAAGCGCAGGCCCTGGGTATGGAACTCGTAGCCCCCGTCCAGCGCCCGCAGACCCAGGCGGGCCGCCAGGCGCTCGAGTTCCAGCGCCGGCAGCTCCGGGCCCAGTCGCAGGTTCAATTCGGCCAGGGCCACGTCGGCCGTGACCGCGCGGACCCGCCCTCGATCGACCTCGACCCAGGTGCGCAAGGCGCCGCTGCCGGACGCCAGCTCCAGCGGCAAGGAAGGCGGCAGGGGCAGGTGCCGGTGCAGCGCGGCCAGGTCCACACGCTCGAGCACGGCATAGAGCTGGCCCTGCCAGCGCCGCCAGTCGCCGCTGCTGGCAAACAGCAGGGGCTCGCGGAAGCTGCCGCGCAGGCTCAGGCGTCCGCCCAGCTCCGCAGGTGGCGTGGCGTCCAGGCGCAACTCGTGCAGATGGCTGGTGTTGTGCAGGCGCAGTTCGAGCTGCTCCAGCGCCACGGGCGGCGCGGCGCGCAACTCGTCATGCCAGCGCACACGCCCGCCGGTGATCAGCCACTCGGTCTGGTTCAAGACCCAGTCCACCATCCGGTTATCGCCACGGCCCTGCGGGTCGATCTCGATGCCGGCGACGTGGTAACGGCCCTCGGCGCTGCGCCGCACCTCCAGCTCCGGGCGGTCGATCGCGAGCTGCTCGAAGCCGAGATTCCAGAGCGAGCGCGGCGAGACCGTGGCGCGGATGCTGGGCAGGTGCAGGGCCGGTTCGCCCGCGCGGTCGAACAGCAGCACCTCACGGAATTCGAAGCTGGGCAGCAGGCGGTGGTCGTGCGCGACGATGCTGCCGATGCGCAGGGGCAGCCCCAGGGCCTGGCTGGCCCGGGTTTCCAGCATGGGACGCAGCTCGTCGATTCGGGGCACAATGACCAGGTGCAACGTCGCCCAGGCGGCGCCGAACACCAGCCAGGCCAGCAGGATCAGCCACAGCAGCACGCGCGTCGTGAGCGCCAGGGCTTTCAGCGGCAGGGACGGACGGCGCGGCAGGGCATTCATTTGGCAGATCGAGAGCGCGACAGGAATTATGACCCGCAACGATGCGTCGGGCCCCTTGCAGGGTCTGGCCGCGGCACCGGCGGCCACCGCCCCCCGTGCCGACCACTCCCGTTTCGTACAACGCGTGCGCCGCCGTCACGCCGACCTGCTGCCCCGGCTTGCGCCCGGCCGCCCCGGCCCCGAGGCCCTGCAACAGCTCTATGCCCATCTGCGCGGCACGGGGCTGGACTGCGGCGCGGCCCTGCGCGTGCTGCGCCAGCTGGTGATGGAGCGCCTGGTGGTGCTCGACATCGAGCAGCAGGCGCCCTTGCAGGACATCACCACCAGCATGACCCAGCTGGCCGAGTTCGCCCTCGACCAGGCCTGCGGCGAGGTGCTGCGCAGCCTGGACGAGGCCCACGGCATGCCGCTCACCCCCGCGGGCCAGCGCTCCCTGTTCTGGGTGGTGGGCATGGGCAAGCTCGGCGCGCGCGAGCTCAATGTGTCGAGCGACATCGACCTGATCTATGTCTATGACCAGGATGGCGAGACCGCGGGCAATGCCGAGGGCCGCAACCGCATCTCCAACCACGAGTACTACGCCAAGGCGGTGCGCGCCATCTACAACCTGCTGGGCGACACCACCGAGCACGGCTTCGTCTTCCGCGTCGACCTGGCCCTGCGGCCCAACGGCAACTCGGGGCCACCGGCCGTCTCACTGGGGGCGCTGGAAGAGTACTTCCACGTGCAGGGCCGCGAGTGGGAGCGTTTCGCCTGGCTCAAGAGCCGCATCGTCGCACCCCGGGCCCAGCTGCAGGACGGCTCGGTCATGGCGCTGCGCGGTCTGGTCGTGCCCTTCGTGTTCCGGCGCTACCTGGACTACAACGTCTTCGATTCGCTGCGCGTGCTGCACCGACAGATCCGGGACCACGCGGCCAAGCGCAGCGCCGGACACCCCGAGCGCAGCAACGACGTCAAGCTCTCGCGCGGCGGGATCCGCGAGATCGAGTTCACCGTGCAGCTGCTGCAGGTGGTGCGCGGCGGCCAGTTCCCCGAACTGCGCACCCGACCCACGCTGGATGCGCTGCAGCGCCTGGTCAAGGCCGGCCTGATGCCCGAGGCCACGGCCCAGGCCCTGGCTCAGGCCTACGAGTTCCTGCGCCGCGTGGAACACCGCATCCAGTACCTGGACGACCAGCAGACCCATGTGCTGCCCACGCGCGACGAGGACCTGGACTGGATCGCGCGCAGCCTGGGCTATCCCGACGTCTGCCGCTTCCTGACCCAGCTCGACGCCCACCGCGAGGTCGTGGCGCAGGAATTCGACATCCTGCTGGGCGGCGCGGGCCACAAGGAATGCAAGGGCTGCGGCAATGGCAAGAACGGCGGCGCGCCGGCCACGCCGGACTTCGACGGCGTGCTCACCCAGCTGCCGCCGCAGTTCCGCGAGCGGGTCGGGGCCTGGCGCAGCCATCCGCGCGTGCTGGCCCTGCGCGAGGAATCGCGCGCGCGCCTGATCCGGCTGGTGGCGCGCACGGCCGAGTGGCTGCGCGACGGTCGCGCCAGCGAAGAGGCCGCCAGCCGCCTGATCGACTGGATGGAGCCCCTGCTGCGCCGCGAAAGCTATCTGGCCATGCTGCTGGAGCGACCTGCGGTGCACGAGCGCCTGCTGCGCCTGCTGGGGGCGGCACGCTGGCCGGCGCGCTACCTGCTGCTGCACCCGGGCGTGATCGACGAACTGGCCAGCCGCACCATGATGGAGGAGCGCTTCGACGCCTCGGCCTTCGAGGTCGAGCTCGAAACCCGACGCAAGGCCCTGCAGGCTGCCGGCGACGACGACGAGGAGGCGCTGCTCAACCTGCTGCGCCGCGCCCACCACGCCGAGGTCTTCCGCACCCTGGCGCGCGACGTGGAGGCCGTGCTGACCGTGGAACAGGTGGCCGACGACCTGTCGGCCCTGGCCGATGCGGTGTTGCGCATCACCACCCGCTGGTGCTGGGACCTGCTGCGCCGCAAGCACCGCGAGACGCCGCAGTTCGCCATCATCGGCTACGGCAAGCTCGGCGGCAAGGAGCTGGGCTACGGCAGCGACCTGGACATCGTCTTCGTCTACGAGGACGAGCACGAGGATGCCCCCGAGGTCTACGCCCTGCTGGTGCGCAAGCTGATCAACTGGCTGACCGTCAAGACCGGTGAGGGCGACCTCTACGAGATCGACACCGCGCTGCGCCCCAACGGCCACTCGGGTCGGCTGAGCCCCACCTTCGAGGCTTACGCCAACTACCAGCACCGGCGCGGCGGCTCCGCTGCAGCGCAATTGCCAGGCGCTGGCGCTGCGGGTCCAGTACAGTTCCACGCCGGCGCGGCTGGCGCGTTCGACCAGGGGATTCAGCACATCACGCAGATGCTCGGCCTGCCAGCGCAGGTACAGCGCTGCAAAGTTGCGCGAGGCCGGAAGGACCGGGCTGACGGTCAGGCCGGGCGGAACGGGCGTGGCTTCGACAGCGGGAATGACCGCCGCCAGCAGCGGTTCCGGCGCCGGCAGTTGCCACGGGTGCATGGACGTGCCGG
>JAYNNS010000007.1:23236-25465 GCA_038112835.1 Curvibacter sp.
CTCTACGAGATCGACACCGCCCTGCGCCCCAATGGCAACTCGGGCCTGCTGATCACCACCTTCGAGGCTTACGCCAACTACCAGCAGCAGCGCGGCAGCAACACCGCCTGGACCTGGGAGCACCAGGCCATGACGCGGGCCCGCTTCGTCATGGGCAGCGCGGCGCTGGGCCAGCGCTTCGACGCCGTGCGCGAGGCCGTGATCCGCGCACCGCGCGACCCGGCGGCCCTGCGCCAGGAGATCGTGGCCATGCGCGAAAAGGTGCGCCAGGCCCATCCGGTACAGGGCGAGCGCTTCGACGTCAAGCACAGCCCGGGCGGCATGGTCGACGCGGAATTCGCCGTGCAGTACCTCGTGCTCTCGCAGTCGGGGCAGCACCCGGCACTGGCGGCCAACACCGGCAATATCGCGCTGCTGCGCGCCGCCGAGGCGGCCGGCCTGCTGCCCGCGGGGGTGGGGGCCGCTGCGGGCGATGCCTACCGTGAGCTGCGGCGGATCCAGCACAAGGCGCGCCTGGACGAAGCCCCGACCCAGGTCGAGCCGCAGCAGGTGGCGCAGGAACGCGCGGCCGTGCTGGCGCTCTGGGCTGCGGTCTTCGGCGCGCGCTGAAGACCCGGGCCCGGGCTCAGCTGCCGGCCCGGATCTTGCGCACCAGCGCCGTGGTGGAGTAGCCCGCCACGAAAGGCAGCGCCAGCGCCCGCCCGCCCCAGGATTCGACCAGGGCGGTCTCGGGCAGCTTGCGCATGTCGTAGTCGCCGCCCTTGACCAGGAGGTCCGGGCGGATCTCGGCGATCAGGGCCTGCGGCGTGTCCTCGTCGAACCAGGTCACCAGGTCCACCGCGCCCAGTGCGGCCATCAGCGCCGCGCGGTCCTGCTCGTTGTTGAGCGGGCGGTCCGGCCCCTTGCCCAGGCGGCGCGCCGAAGCGTCGCTGTTGAGCGCCACGACTAGGCTGGCCCCGAGTTCGCGTGCCTGCCCGAGGTAGACGGCGTGGCCACGGTGCATGACATCGAACACGCCGTTGGTGAAGACCAGGGGCCGCGGCAAGGTAGCCAGGCGTGCCGGCAGTTCGGCACGCGGGCAGAGCTTGCCCAGGAAGGCGGGCAGGGGCAGGTTCGGGGCGGGAGCGGACATGGCGGCATCCTAGCAGCCGGACCGCCCGCCCGGGCCGGCGATCTGGGGAAACAGCAGCACTTTACCCCCCAATCCCGTCCCTGCCCGGCAACGCGCAAGGGCATAATGGCCCCGCCCATGACGTCCAAACTCGTCTCCGTCAGCATAGACTCGATCCGGATCGGTGACCCTCTGCCTTTTGCGCTGATGGATGCCGAGGGCACGCTGCTGGCCGCCAAGGGCTACGTGATCGGCTCGCGCGTCGAGCTCCAGGGCCTGGTCGGGCGCGGCATCGCACTCTACATCGACGCCGCCGACTCCGAGGCCCACCACCGCGCCTACGTGGGCATGCTGCACGACCTGGTGCGCAAGGACACCACGCTGGGCGAGATCGCCGGCGCCCACATCTCCAAGGTCGAATTCGACGCCAGCCGCTTCGAGGCCGACCCCGTCGTCGGCCCGGCCGACTGGCTGGACTACCAGGTCCAGGCCAACAGCATCCTGCGCGACAGCAGCGCCCCGATGTTCCTGGCACGCCTGGTCCGGCTGCAGAAGCAGCTGCGCCAGCACGCCATGAGCAACCCGGACGGCGCGCTCTTCGCCCTGTTCCATCTCTCGGCCAGCGAGATCCGCATGTACAGCGCCACCCACGCCATGCTGGTCAGCGTGATGTGCGGCTTGGCCGCACGCGAGGTGCTGGCCTGGCCCGCCGAGCAGGAACAGCTGCTGTGCCTGGCCGCGCTGACCATGAACCTGGGCATGACCGAGCTGCAGGACAGGCTGGCCCAGCAGCTGACCCCGGTTTCGCCCGAGCAGCGCCAGCAGATCGACCGCCATGCGTTGCGCTCGGTCGAATTGCTGCGCCGTGCCGGCGTCAGCGACGCCGGCTGGCTGGAGGCCGTGACCCACCACCACACCGTGCCGCCCGGCCCGCTGGCACCGCGCTCCCCGGGCCTGCGCATGGCGCGCCTGATCCAGCGCGCCGACATGTTCGGCGCCCGGCTCGCGCCGCGCGCCTCACGCGTGCCCACCGCCCCGGCGGCGGCCATGCAGGCCAGCTATTTCGACGAGAACCGTCAGGTCGACGAAGCCGGTGCTGCGCTGATCAAGGCCGTGGG
>JAYNNS010000008.1:0-18494 GCA_038112835.1 Curvibacter sp.
GGCCTCGCCCTCCCCCGGAAGGGGAGGGTTGGGAGGGGTGAGCCCCATGTCGCCGCAGGGCGCGGCTCGCGACAGCGGGCCTGCGCCGCAGGGCTTGCCAGGTGCTCTTAGAGCACCTGGCAAGCCTGCGCGAAGGACAGGCGCGGGTTGCGCTTGAATTCCTTGCTGTGATCGGCGTAGCCCAGATTGATGAGGAAGTTGGCGCTGTAGCGGCCGTCGGGGAAAAATTCGGCATTGACCTTGGCCAGGTCCACCCCGCTCATGGGGCCACAGTCCAGGCCGACCGCGCGGGCCGCCAGGATGAAATAGCCGCCTCCGAGGGTGCCGTTGCGGTTGGCCGTGTTGGTGGCCAGGGTGGCGTTGCCCTCGAAGTTCTCCTTGGCGCCGGCCCCGTGCCAGATCTGGGGCATGTGCTCATAGAACTTCGTGTCGGTGGCCACGATCACGGTCACCGGCGCGGACTTGGTCTTGTCCAGATTGCCCGGCGTGAGTGCGGGCAGCAGGCGGGCCTTGGCCTCGGGCGTGGTGAGGAACACATAGCGCGTGGGCTGGGTGTTCATGGAGGTGGGCGCCATCTTGGCCAGGTCATAGGCCTCCTGCAACAGGGCCAGCGGCACCGGCTGGTCGAGGAAACCGTTGGCGGTGCGGGCGTTGAGGAAGAGCTGGTCGAGAGAGGCTTGGGCGATCTTCATGGGCAAACAATCTGCAGGAAGGGGGAAAGAACCGGATTATCCGGCGTCGCCCCGAACGGCGCCGGACAGGAGCGTGGCTTCAGGGCCGGCGCGGCCTCAGTCGGCCTTGATGCCGATGTCACGCACCAGCTTGGTCCAGCGCTCCACATCGCGCTGCACCAGGGCCTTGGTCTGCGCGGCGCTGAGGTTGAGCGGCTTGCCGCCGCGGCTGCGGAAATTCTCCTGCAGCTCGGGCTGGGCCATCACCTTGGCCAGCTCGCTGCGCAGGCGTTCCTGCACGGCGGCCGGGGTCTTGCTGGGCACGAAGTAGCCGAACCAGGACTCCAGGTCGAGCTGGGCCACGCCGCTTTCCAGGATGGTGGGCACGTTGGGATGCATGGGGTTGCGCTCGGCCCCCGACAGCGCCAGGGCCTTGACCTTGCCACCCTCGACCTGCGGGCGCGCCGTGGAGGACAAGTCGAAGAACAGGTCGACACGGCCGCCCAGCAGGTCCTGGTAGGCGGCCTGCGCGCCCTTGTAGGGAATGTGCGTGATGTCGGCGCCCGCCAGGTGCCAGAGTGCCGCGGCCAGCACGTGCTGGCCCGAGCCGTTGCCGGCCGAGGCGTAGTTGAGCTTGCCCGGATTGGCCTTGGCATAGGCCACGACCTCCTTGAGGGAGTTGAAGGGCAGGTCGTTGCGCGCCATCAGCGTGTAGCTGTAGCTCACCGCCAGGCCCACGGGCTCGAAATCGCGCAGGCTGTCGTAGGACAGCTTGTCGTACAGGCCCATGTTGAGCGCGATGTTGGAGACCGAGCCCATCAGGATCGTGTAGCCGTCGGGATCGGCCTTGGCCGCCGCGTCGGTGCCGACCAGGGTGCCCGAACCGGGCCGGTTCTCGACCACCACGCTCTGGCCGATCTGCTTGGCCAGGCGGTCGCCGAGCGCACGCGCCACGAAGTCGAAGCCGCCGCCTGGCGGCTGCGGCACGATGACGCGCAGCGGGCGGTTGGGGTAGGCGCCTTGCGCCCAGGTCAGGGGGGCCAGGCCGGCCAGGGCCAGGGCAGGCACGGCCTGCACGATCTGTCGTCGCTTCAGGGATGTCTTGTTCATGCTTGTCTCCTCGGGTTGAAATTCGTCTCGGGTCTCAACGCTCCAGCGCACCGCCGGCCAGCCAGCGGGCGCCGCGCTTGTAGAGTTCGTCCACCACCGGTCCCTTGAGCATGGGCATGTCCATCTTCACGGTGTAGCCGATGCGGGTCTGGATGTAGGCCAGGTGACGGTAGCCTTCGGGGAAGGTGGCCAGCGCCTGCTGGTCGAGCTTGAGCACGGCGGTGGAATCCACCGGGTCGATGCGGTCCTTCTCGTAGATGGGCTGGCGGTGGATCAGCTTCCACTCGCCGTTGTGGCGGGTGACGAAGTCGTAGAAGCGGCCGGTGCAGACCACGTCGCAGAGCACCGGGCCGTCCGCGCCCTCGACCATGCCGCGCTGCGAGATGGTCATCTTGGTCTGGGCGATGGCACGATCCCCGGCCACCTCGATGGCCGAGCCGCCCAGGAAGTGCAGGATGCTCACGCCCTTGGCCCAGCCCTCCTTGGTCACACGGATGAAGTCGGCGAACGGGCCCTGGAACCAGGTGGCCATCATCACACCTTCGGGGTGCCAGACGGTGGCGAAGCGCTCCCAGTCGCCGGCGTCGCGCCAGACGGCCCAGCGCTCCACCATCTGGCGGATCTGCAGTTCGTCGTTCAATGTGTTGCTCATGCTCGTTTCCTTCGGATCAAAAAATTCAGGGCGCCGCGTAGTCGACCTGATGGCGTGCGACGCGCAGGTCGCCGACCTCGCGCTTGACGCGCAGGTGTTCGGGGTGTTCGGCATAGGCGTCCAGCGCCGCCTGGCTTTCGAATTCGCTGTAGAGCACCACGTCGCAGGCGTAGTCGATGCGGCTGCTGTCCACGCCGATCTCCAGGTACAGCAAACCGGGGATGCAGCCGCGCAGACTCTCGAAGCTGCGCTTGAGGCGCTCGATGCCCTGCGCCTTCTCGGCCGGCGTGGCCCCGCGCACGTTCCACATGACGATGTGCTTGATCATGTTCCTCGCCATCTCAGGCCGTGGGCGGGAAACCGGCCTTTTGCGGCCAAAGGTTGGCAAAGGCATGGATGGTGGTGCTCGCGTAGAGCCCGGCCCGGGTGAAGGGCTCCTCGGCCAGCCAGGCGTGCGCCGCGTCGCGGCTGGGGAAGTCGATCACCAGCAGGCTGCCGAGCATGGTCTGGCCGTCGTCGTGCGTGAAGGGGCCGGCGAAGGCGATGCGATCGGCCATGGCGCCGAGATAGGCCTTGTGCTCGGGGCGCACGCGCTGGCGCAGCGCACCGTGATCGGGCTTGTCGATGAGGATGAAGGCAAACAGCATGGAAGGACTCCCGGGGACTACATGCGGGCCAGCCAGGTGGACAGGCCCGGAAAGAGGGCAAGAACGAAGAGCGCGAACACCATCACGAGCACGAAGGGCAAGGCGCCGGCAAAGATGTCGCGGACCGTGATCGAAGGATGGTTGAGCGCGCTCTTGACCGTGTAGACCGACACGCCGAAAGGCGGCGTGAGCAGGCCGATCTCGACCGCGACCACCGTGAGCACCCCGAACCAGATCTTGTCCATGCCGAAGGACGCGACGATGGGCAGCACGATGGGCAGCACGATCAGCATGATGGAGACCGAGTCGATGATGCAGCCCAGCAGGATCACGATGGCCAGGTAGGCCGCCAGGAAACCCCAGGAGCCCAGGCCCATCTCGGTGATGCCGGTGGTGATGGCGGCCGGCAGACCGGTGAGCGCCAGCATGCGGCTGTAGAGCGAGGCGGCGATGATGAGGAAGAGCACCGCGACCGAGACGTAGCCGGTCTCGGTCAACACGCTCCAGAGCTTGCGCCAGTCCAGGCGCCCGCGCAGCAGCGCGATCGCGAAAGCCCCGGCCGCTCCCACGGCGCCGGCCTCGGTGGGCGTGAAGTAGCCGCTGTACAGGCCGCCCAGCACCAGCACCACCAGCAGCAGGATGGGCAGGAACTTGCGCGCGGCGCTGGCCCAGGTCTCGGTGTCCCGGTCATCGGTCGACGCCGCCCGACCCGCGGTGTACAGGCTGGCCGGGCGCAGGTAGGCCATGCCGAGAATCAGCACGCAAAACAGCAGGGCCAGCAGCAGGCCAGGCAGGATGCCGGCCAGGAAGAGACGGCCGATCGACTCCTCCGCGATGACGCCGTAGATGATCATCAGCAGCGAGGGCGGGATCAGCATGCCCAGCACCGAGGAGCCCGCCACCACGCCGACCGAGAAACGCGGCGTGTAGCCGTGGCGCATCATCTCGGGCGTGGCCACCTTGGTGAACACCGAGGCCGAGGCGATCGAGATGCCCGTGATGGCGGCGAACACCGCGTTGGCGCCCACCGTGGCCAGGCCCAGGCCGCCGCGCAGCCGGCGCAGCACCCACTGGAAGACGTCGAAGGTGTCGCGCCCCACGCCGCTGACGCTGACGAACATGCCCATGAGCACGAACAACGGCACCACGCCGAAGAGGTAGTCGCGAATGGCGTCGTTGGCGGCCGCCCCGACGAAGCGGGCGGCGATCTCCGGTGTGCGCATGAGCCACACCGCCACGAAGGACGTGACGATCAGCGCGATGCCGATGTGCATGCCCAGGATGATGAAGGCCAGCATGACACCGATGGCCAGGAAGCCCAGCAGCAGGTCAGACACGATCGGTCCTCCCACGGCTGTCGCGCAGATCCTGCCAGGCCAGCAGGGCGTACTGCAGGGCGGCCAGGGCCGCGCCCACGAAGACCACGAGGCGCATGGGCCAGGTCGGGAAGGTGAACACGCCCTCGACGCCGAAGAATTCGCTGTTGGACCAGGCCCGCAGGAACAGCGGCCAGCTGGCGTAGGCGATCACCGCACAGGCGAAGATCCCCCCCAGCGCGAGCAGCGCCCGCAGCAGCAGCCCGGCACGCGGCCGCCGGCGCATGAAGGGATCGAGGAACAGGTCGGCGCGACTCATGCGGCCATGGCGCAAGGTCGCCGGCAGCTGCAGGAAAACGATCACGATGATCGAGGCCGCCACCATTTCAGCCACGCCGTCGATGGGCTGGTTGAACGCATTGCGCATGAACACATCGGTGCACATCAGCACCATGACGAGCGCGATCACGACGGAGCCCAGTCCGTTGAGGGCGTCGACGAGCCAGCCGAAAAGGCTGGTAGGCGCGGACGGAGGTGGCGCGGACTCGAGGTCCGTGTTGGCTTCGTAGGACAAGGGAGACCTCAGGAAAGATCAGGCACACACAGGCATGCGGGCGGCGGGGCGGAACCCCAAGGCGCCGGCGCCACCAGGCCGCAGGCATGGGGCCCCGGCACGGGGCACAGGCCTGCGGGACCAAGGCGCATCGCCCGGGATGGATCAGAGATCCTTGTCCCAGTCACGCAGCGGCTTGGCACCGCGCTTGCGCAGCTCTTCCATGTAGGTCTTGACGATCTGCGCTGCCGGGCCGCGTGCGGCGTTGGCCTTGGCCCAGTCGGCGGCGATATTGGGCATGTTCTTGGCCCACTTTTCGCGCTCGCCGGCCGCCATGGGCGCGATCTTCACCGGCACCGCCTGTTTGGCACCCTGTTCGCCGATGGCCTTGAGCGCAGCCTCGTAGCGCTGCATCAACGTCTCGCCGAGCACGCGCGAATACTCCAGCCCCACGTCCTTGACGATCTTGCGCACCTCGGGCGGCAGGGCGTTGAAGCTGTCCTTGTTCATGGCCATGCCGCCGTTGTAGAGCGCGCCGATGTCCACCGTGGTGACGTAGGGCGCCACTTCGTAGATCTTGTTCGGCAGGATGCCGGTGGCGATGGAGATCGTGCCTTCGCTCACACCGGTCTGGATGTCGGTGTAGTAGCTGGTCAGCGAGCCGTCGACCGGCACCGCCCCCGAGCCGCGCAGCCACACGCCCACGGCACCGGGCGCCGAGATCTTCTTGCCGTTGAGGTCGGCGTAGGTGTTGATGGGCGTCTTGGTGAACAGGTGGTAGGTGTCCACGCCGCTGGCGCCCAGGAAGACCACGTTGTTGCGGTCCCACTCGGCCTTGAGCGCCGGCACCTTCTCGTTCATCTCGTTGGCGACCTGCAGGATGGTGCGCACGTCGCCGGTGGCAAAGGGCGTGACCGTCGCGAACTGGGTCAGCGGCATCTTGGCCGCCTCGAGGTTGGCGAACACCCAGCCGATGTCGGCAATGCCCGAGCCCACGCTGGTCAGCGTGGCGTTCATCTTGTAGAGCTGGCCGCCGTAGGCCTCCTTCCACTCGATCTTGTAGCCCTTGCCCAGGGCCTCGACGCGCTTGTTGACCTCGGGCACGAAGAGCGTGCTCATCAGGCCCACCCAGGGCAGGGCCGTGGGATGGCTCGAAGCGATGGTGAGCTTGAAGGTCTGCTGGGCCTGGACCGGCATGTAGGCCGTGGCGGCCAGGGCGGCGGCGCACAGGGCGCCCTTGATCATCTGTCGTTTCTGCATGTCTGTCTCCTCGGTTGGAATGGGAATGGAACGCGCTCTGCGGCGCCTGAAACTTGCCTACTTCTTCTGCGGGTTGAGCACGAAGTCGAATTCGAGCAGGTAGCTGCCGTCGGACTGCTGCACCCAGTCGGCCACCAGGGACTGGCGCACGCCGAACACGGCGTCGGAGTCGAGGTACTGGTCGCCGTCGCGGAAGACGTGGGTGATCAGGGTCTCGTAGCCCTCGGCCTTGATCATGAAATGCAGGTGGGCCGGGCGCCAGGGGTGGTTCCGGCTGGCGCGCAGCATCTCCCCCACGGGGCCGTCGGTGGGGATGGGGTAGGCCTCGGCCACGATGGTGCGGAAATCGAAGCTGCCGTCGGCACGCGCCTGCAGCACGCCGCGCGCCTGCGGGTGGGCCAGCTCGGCGTACTGCACGTCATAGTTGCCGTCGGCGTCGGCCTGCCAGACCTCGATCGTGGCCATGGACACGGGCCGGCCGTCCGGGCCGCGCACGGTACCGCGCACCACGCAGGGCTGGCCGCTGGCGCCATTGGCCACGTCGTCACCGTTCTCGTACTTCGGCGCGCCTTCGACATAAAAAGGGCCAAAGACCGTGGCCTCGGTACAGCCGGCCGGCTTCTTGTTGTTCATCGCCACGGTCAGCATGGACAGGCCCAGGGTGTCGGACAGCAGGATGAACTCCTGGCGCTTGTCGTCGCACATGTGGCCGGTGCGGGTGAGGAAGTCGATGCCCTGGAACCATTCGGCCTCGGTCAGCTTGACCTCGCGCGCGAAGGCGTGCAGGTGCTGGATCAGGCTGGTCAGGATCTCCTTGAGGCGAGGATCGGGCGTTTTCGAGAAGCGCTCGATCACGGCCTGGGTGATGGTGTCCTCGTTGAGGTTGCGCATGCGCGGTTCTCCTGCGGGTTCTTGCGTAGTTCCGCGACTGTAAAAGTCCCGGACAATTTGGAAAAGCGCGCTGCCGCAAATGACTTTTCCGCGCAGCGAAATAAACCCGGGCTACAGTGCCGGGCAGGAGACCCCGTGGACCGCTTCGCAGAAATCCAGCTTTTCGTCCAGGTGGCCGAAACCGGCAGCCTGAGCCGTGCCGCCGAAGCGCTGGGCCTGTCCAACGCCGCGGCCAGCCGCCACCTGCAGGCGCTGGAAGACCGGCTGGCCGCGCGCCTGGTCGAGCGTAACACGCGCCGCCTCTACCTGACCGACACCGGGCAGGAGTTCTTCAGCCGCGCCAAGACCCTGCTGGCCGACCTCCAGGACGCCGAGGACGCCGTCAACGCCAGCACGCTCAACCCCACGGGCACGCTGCGCATCACGGCCTCGCTGTCCTTCTCGATGCAGCACATCGCGCCGCTGCTGCGCGCCTACACCGAGCGCTATCCCAATGTCGGCGTGCACGTGGAGGCGGCCAACCGCTACCTGGACATCATCGACAACAACATCGACGTGGCGATCCGCACGCGCGAGTTCGAGCCCGACTCGAACATCACCGTGCGCCGCCTGGCGCAGACGCGCCGCATCCTGGTGGCCGCGCCGCGCTACCTGGCCCGCCACGGCCGGCCGCAGACGCTGGAAGACCTGCAGCGACACCAGCTGCTGATCTACACCCACGCCAACAACCCCAACGAGTTGCGCTTCACACGCGACGGCCAGACCACCCCGCTGCAGGTCAAGGGCCTGCTCGAATCCAACGACGGCCAGATCCTGCGCGCGGCCGCGCTCGACGGTCTCGGCATCCTGGTCCAGCCCACCTACATCGTCTACGACGACATGGTCGCCGGCCGCCTGGTGCCCGTGCTCGACGACTGGGACCTGCCGCGCCTGACGGTGAACCTGGCCTATCCCAGCCGCAAGCACCTCTCGGCCAAGGTGCGCACCTTCATCGACTTCATGGCCGAGCACTTCGTGCGCATGAACTACGAGCAGAAGTGGACCGGGCGCTTCGGCGTCAGCTGAGCCTCAGGCGGCCGTCGGGTCCGCACCGATCGAGCGGACCGCGCCCGCATACGCGGCGATCGGTCCGTACAGGGCCTGCGCCGCCGGCTCTCCGATCTCGTGCACCAGTTCGCGCTCGGCCTTTTGCAGTGCTTTGCCGAAGGCGGCCAGCCACAGCTGGCCCTCCGCCGTGAAGCGGACCACGCGCGCGCGGGCATCGGTCGGATCCGTCTCGCGTGACACCAGGCCCAGCTGCTCGCACTGGTCGATCAGCTCGGTCATCGCGGCATTGGTCATGCGCGCGCGGCGCGCCAGCTCGGTGATGCGCGTGCCCGCCAAGTCGAGATGGCGGGTCAGGTTCACGTGCGAGAGCCGTGTCCCGGCATAGCCGGCCTGCTCCATCAGGGCCAGCACCCGGCCCTCGAAGCGGGTCAGGGCATCGCCCAGGATGCGGCCCGCGTTGTACAGGCGCCAGCCGTCGGCGCGGGGCTTGCGCACGGCAGGGGACTTTTTGGCTACACTCAAGATAGTTTGGTTACCTAAATAAATAGGAGGCAACGATGGGTGAGGCATTATCTTCCCGGCGGCCCACGGATGCCGGGCCGCCCCTGCGCACCGAGGTGCTGATCGCCGGCGGCGGCCCCTTCGGCCTGATGCTCGCGCTTGAGCTCGGCAAACGCGGCGTGCGCTGCCTGCTGGTCGAGCCCAAGCCGGGCACGGCCTACAACCCGCAGGCCAACGCCACCCAGGCGCGCACCATGGAACACTTCCGCCGCCACGGCTTCGCCGACGCGGTACGCGCCCAGGGCTTGCCGCCCGACCATCCGACCGACATCGCCTACTTCACACGCTACTGCCGGCACGAGCTCGCACGCCTGCAGCTGCCCACGGCCGCCCAGGCTGCCCAGGCCGTCAAGTCCATGGGCGGCTCCTGGAGCGCGGCCGAGCTGCCGCACCGCGTCTCGCAGAAGTTCGTCGAGGCCATCCTGCTCGACCAGGTCCGCCGGCAGCCCGGCGTGACGCTGCGCCACGGCTGGGCCCTGGACCACGTCGAGGACCAGGGGGCGCATGTGGCGGCCCGCATCCGCCCGGTCGATGGCGGCGCGCCGTGCGAGGTGCAGGCGCGCTACCTCGTGGGAGGCGACGGTGCGCGCAGCTTCGTGCGCCAGCAGCTGGGCATCGCCTGGGGCGGCGCCACCGGCTTCAAACGCGACTTCATGGGCGGCAAGATGTTCGCCGTCTATCTTCGCGCGCCCGGCTTCTACGAGGCCTTCCCCCACGCCCGCGCGTGGATGTATGTCTCGGTCAACGCCCAGCGGCGCGCCTTCATGGCCTCGGTCGATGGCCGCACCGAGTTCGCCTTCCATGCCGCCGTGCACGAGGGCGAGGATGCGGACCGCTGGACCGCGGAGGATGCGCGCCGCATCTTTGCCGAGGCCCTGGGCCGCGAGCTCCCGATCGAGGTGCTGTCCGTGCTGACCTGGACCGCCGGTCACGCCCTGGTGGCCGAGCGCTTCCAGCGCGGCCACGTCTTCATCGGCGGCGACGCGGCCCATCTGTTCACGCCCACCGGCGGCCTGGGCTACAACACGGCGGTGGAGGATGCGGTCAACCTCGGCTGGAAGCTGGCCCATGTGCTGCAGGGACGTGCGCCGCAGACCTTGCTGGACAGCTACGAGACCGAGCGCAGGCCGCTGGCCCTGCGCAACACCGGCTATGCGCGCCAGTTTGCCGACAGCGTGGGGCTCTTCGTCGCCACGCCCGAGCTGGAAGCCGACACGCCCACCGGCCTGGCCGCGCGCGCCACGGCCAGCGAGCACCTGAACCGCCATGTGCGGCTCGAATTCAACATCCCCGGCGTGACCTTCGGCGGACGCTACGACGGCTCATCCCTGATCGTGCCCGATGGCAGCTCGCCGCCGCCCGATGCACCCAACCACTACGAGCCCACGGCCTGCCCGGGGGGGCGCCCCCCGCACGCCTGGCTGGACGATGGACGGTCGCTCTACGACAGCTTGCACTTCGAATGGACGCTGCTCGCACTCGGGCCCGAGGCCCCGGACACACGGACCTTCGAGCAGGCCGCGCAGGCCCTGGGCCTGGACCTGCGGGTGGTGCACCACCCGGCCCCCGTGCTGCGCACGCTGTACGAGGCCCCACTGGCCCTGATCCGGCCTGACCAGATCGTGGCCTGGCGCGGCCGCGATGCGGCCGCGGCACGAGCGGTACTCGCACGCGCCAGCGGGCACGGCTGAACGCCGCCATCCGGCGGCCCATAAGCGGCGCTTATAGCGCCTCACACAAATCAGTATTTCCCTGGATCGGCGCTTCGTTCCTATGATCGCGCGCCACAAGAACACCAGGAGATACCGCATGAGCACAGCGACGGGCGCCAGCCGCCCGCAGGACACCCCCGCCCTCGACGCGCCCCTGCCCTACGGCCCGCCGCTCTCGCTGCTGCAGGCCAAGGCCATCCTGCAGGCGGCCGAGGCCGAGGCCGAACGCCACCACTGGCCCGTGGCCATCGTGATCGCCGATTCCAGCGGCGACGTGGTGCTGG
This sequence comes from Curvibacter sp., assembly GCA_038112835.1. GTDB lineage: Bacteria > Pseudomonadota > Gammaproteobacteria > Burkholderiales > Burkholderiaceae_C > Hylemonella. Next base: position 10,705 of record JAYNNS010000008.1, read on the forward strand.
CCCTCAAACGCGACCAGACCCAGCACTCCAGCCTGTCGATCGCGACCGGCAAGGCGCTGACTGCCGTCAATTTCCGCCGCCCGACCAAGATGTTCCAGGACGGCATCGCCGCCGGCGGCGAAGGCCTGCGCTTCCTGGCCGTGCCCGGCGTCACGCCCCTCGAAGGCGGCTTCCCCCTGGTGCTGGACGGCCAGATCGTCGGCGGCATCGGTGTCTCGGGCGTGCTATCGAGCCAGGACGCCCAGGTGGCGCGCGCCGGCATGGCGGCGCTGGCCTGAATTGTTTCCATCCCAAACGACAACACACCCTCAGGAGACCAATATGTTTGGATTTTTCGTGAAGCTGCTGGCGCTCATGGCGCTGGCCACCGGCCTGCAGGCACAGGACAAGTTCCCCAGCAAACCCATCCGCATCATCGTGCCCTTCGTGGGCGGCAGCCAGGTGGACATCGTGGCGCGCGAGATCGGCCGCGGCCTGCAAGCCGCCTGGGGCCAGCCCGTGGTGATCGACAACCGCCCGGGCGCGGGCGGCACCATCGGCAGCCGGGCCGTGGCCCAGGCCGATGCGGACGGCCATACGCTGATGTTCACCTCGGCCTCGCACGCCATCAACCCCACGCTGTACAAGAAGCTGCCCTACGACACGCTGAAGGACCTGCGCGGCGTGAGCTTCGGCACCAGCGTACCCAATGTGCTGGTGGTGGCGCCCTCGCTGGGCGTGAAGAACGTGCCCGAGCTGCTGGCCCTGGTACGCGCCAAACCCGGCCAGCTCAACTTCGCCTCGGCCGGCGTGGGCAGCGGCACACACTTCAACGGCGAGATGTTCAAGGCCATGGCCAGGCTGGACATCGTGCATGTGCCCTACAAGGGCACCACCGACGCGCTGGTGGACACCACGGCCGGCCGCTCCGCCTACTACTGGTCGCCGCTGGGCCTGACCCTGCCCTTCATCAAGGACGGCAAGCTCGTCCCGCTGGCGGTCAGCACGGCGCAGCGCGCGCCGCTCATGCCCGAAGTGCCTGTGATCTCGGACTTCGTGCCCGGCGTGGTCTATGACCACTGGTACGGCATGATGGCACCGGGCAAGACGCCGACGGCCATCGTCGAGCAGATCTCGGCCGAGGTGGGCCGCGTGCTGCGCTCGCCCGAGGTCGTGCGCAACCTCAACGCCCAGGGCGTGATGCCCGCCCCCAGCTCGCCGGCCGAGTTCGACCGCTTCATCGCCTCGGAAATCGAGCGCCTGGGCGCGGTGGTGCGCAACGCCAACATCCAGATCGACTGACTCCGCTCCAGGAGATAAGGAGTTCCCACATTGATTCATGGCCGGATTTGGGCCATAAATCAGCCCTCAGTCCCCAAAACACGAGACACTTATGAACCATGACAATTACCCGATGGACCGACGCAGCTACCTGAAGCTGATGGGAGCTGCGGGCCTGGCCACCACAAGCATGGGTGCCCTGGCGCAGGACGCCTGGCCCACCAAGCCGGTGCGCTGGATCGTCCCCTTCGCCGCCGGCGGCACTTCCAGCATCGTGGCACGCAGCATCGGTGCGGAGCTGACCAAACAGGTCGGTGTCAACTTCTTCATCGACAACAAGGGCGGTGGCGGCGGCGTGCCGGCCATGCAGGAACTGATGCGAGCCCCGGCTGACGGCTACACCATCATCATGAGCCACATCGGGCTGATGGCCGTCAACCCGCTGATCTACCCCGACGCCGGTTACGACGTGAACAAGGACTTCGTCCCGGTCACCCTGCTCAACCGCATCCCCAGCCTCTTCTGTGTGCACAAGGATGTGCCGGCCACCGACCTGAAATCCTTCGTGGCCTACGCCAAGTCCAAGCCGGGCCAGCTCAATTACGCTTCGGCCGGCAACGCCAGCGCCGGTCACCTGGCCGTCGAGGCGCTGAAACTCAGGGCCGGGATCTTCATGACGCACATCCCCTACCGGGGCACCGGCCCGGCACTGACGGACTTCCTGGCCGGCCGTGCCGACTTCTTCTCGGCCGGCACACCGGCTCTGCTGCCGCACATCAAGAGCGGCGCCGTCCGCTGCATCGCCGTGGGCTCGGCGCAGCGCATCTCCGTGCTGCCCGATGTCCCGACCGTGGCCGAAACGTATCCGGGTTTCGAAACAGTGCAGTGGTACGGCATCCATGCGCGCACCGGCACGCCCCAGGCCATCATCACGCGCCTGCAACAGGAATGCGCCAAGGCCCTGCGCGCACCCGACGTGGTCACCAAGCATGAAGCCGAAAGCGCCGTCCCCGGCGGCGGCTCGCCCAAGGAATACGCGGACTTCGTGGCCAAGGAACAGGCCCGCTGGAAGGAAGTGGTGATCAAGGCCGGCATCAAACCGGGCTGATCGTCCCTTGCCCGCAACAAAGCCGCCCGGCTCCTGGAGCCGGGCGGCTATTTTCATGGGCTCAGACCAGGCGCAGGTCCACGACGATGTTGCCGCGGGTGGCGTTGGAATAGGGGCAGACCTGGTGCGCGGTGTGCAGCAGGTCTTCGGCCACGGCACGGTCCAGGCCCGGCAGACTCACGGCCAGGCGCACGGCGATGCCGAAGCCCTGCGGGATGGGGCCGATGTCCACTTCGGCGTCGATGGCTGCATCCGCGGGCACGGCGATCTTCTTCAGGCCGGCCACATGCTTGACGGCGCCCATGAAGCAGGCCGAGTAGCCGGCAGCGAACAGCTGCTCGGGGTTGGTGGCGCCGCCGGCGCCCCCCAGGGCCTTGGGCGGGGACAGCCTGACGTCGAGCAGGCCGTCGTCGGTGATGGAACGGCCGTCGCGGCCGCCCGTGGTGTGGGCCTTGGCGGTGTAGAGGACCTTGTCGAGGGTGGTGGGCATGTGGGCTCCTGGCAGTGGTGAAAGGGAAGGATCAGGCGGCGTGCAGACGGTCACGCAGCTGGTGGACCTGGCGTGTCAGGGCGGCGAGCTCGTTGAGCGAGCACTGCATGCTCTCGAGCATGCAGGCCGGGATGGCAGCCGCCCTGCCCTTGAGCCGGCGGCCGGCCGCGGTGAGCTGGATCAGCACGCGGCGCTCGTCCGCTGCATCGCGCAAGCGGCTGATGTAGCCGGCGGTCTCCAGCCGCTTGAGCAGGGGCGTGAGCGTGCCCGAGTCCAGGTAGAGCCGCTCACCGATCTCGGAGACGGTCAGGCCGTCGCGCTCCCAGAGCACGAGCATGGTCACGTACTGCGGATAGGTCAGGCCCAGCGCCTCGAGATGCGGCTTGTAGGCCTTGGACATGGCGTGGGAGGCGGAGTACAGGGCGAAGCAGACCTGGTTGTCCAGGCGCAGCGTCTGTTCCGGGTCCGGTGTCTTGTGTGGCATGGGTCGAATTATCGCCATCAATTAAATTGTGTGCAATTTAATTGATGGATAACCCTGTCCGCCCCATGGGCAGAGGCAGGATCGGAGGCGGTACGGGGAAGGTCAGGCTGCGGGCCGCACGCCTTCCCAGGCGTTCTGCAGCAGCTGGCGGATGGCCGTGCGCTCGAGCGGACGCGGATTCGGGTACTGGTTCTGCAGGGCGATCTCGCAGGCCCGATCCAGATCGGCCGCCTGCAGGCCCAGGTCCCGCAGCGCGACCGGCGCGCCGTTGTCCTTCGCCAGGTCGTACACGGCCTGTGCGGCCGTGGCGCCGCCCAACGCGCGCCGGATGCGTGCCATGGCCTGCGGTGCATCGAGGCTGTTGTAGGCCAGGGCGTGCGGCAGCACGATGGTGTGGGTCTCGGCATGGGGCAGGTTGAAGCTGCCGCCGAGGGTATGGCAGAGCTTGTGGTGCAGCGCCATACCGACGTGGCCCAGCACGGTGCCACAGAGCCAGGCGCCGTAAAGTGCGTCGCTGCGCGCTTCGAGGTCGCGGCCCTGGGCCACGATGCGCGGCAGCGCGCGGCCCAGCGCGGCGATGCCCTCCTCGGCCATCAGGTCCATGATGGGATTGCGGTCCACGGCGTACAGACCCTCGGCCGCATGCGCGATGGCGTTGATGCCGCTGGTCACGCTCAAGGACACGGGCAGGCTCAGCGTGAGCTCGGGATCGTAGATCACGGTACGCGGCAGCACCCGCAGGTCGCGCCCGGTCTTCTTGAGGCCGGCCTCGGTGAGGCCGTAGATGGGCGTCATCTCCGAGCCGGCATAGGTGGTGGGGATGGCCAGGATGGGCAGGCCCGAATCGAGCGCGATGGCCTTGCCCAGACCGGTGGTGGAGCCGCCGCCGATGGCCACGGCGCAATCGGCGCCGAGCCGGCGGGCGATCTCGCGCGCCTCGCGGGCGGTCTCCAGCGGCACATGCATGACGGCGCGATCAAACACGCCGGCTGCGCGCGTGCCCAGCAGGACGGCCACCTGCTCGGCCGAGGCGCGCTGCTCCGGGGTGGACAGCACCAGGGCGCGCTGGCAGCCGAGGGCTTCGATCTCCCGGGACAGCTGCGAGAGCGATCCGGCGCCGAAGACGACGCGCGCGGGCTGGGCGGTGTAGACAAAAGAATTCAAACCAGACTCCAACGATGAGGCCTCACAACTGCTTCGGCAGCCCAGCCCCCTGCTCGACGACCTTGATGATGGCTGCGTAGTCATCCAGGGCATCGCCCTGGGCCACGGCGGCATGCATCAGCTTCTGCGTCATGGCTGTCTGCATCAGGGGAACGTGATGGAGGGCGGCGGCACCGAGGATCAGATCCAGGTCCTTGATCATCTGCTCCACGGTGAAGGTGGGCGTGAAATCGCGCTGCGCCAGCTGGACGGCCTTGGCCTTGAGGATGGGCGAGGCCACGGCGCTGGCGGTGAGCACCTGCCACATGGCCTGCCAGTCGAGCCCGCCCTTGCGACCCAAGGTCAGCGCCTCGGCCAGCATGGCGCTGGTCTGCGCGATCATGAGGTTGACCACCAGCTTCATCAGGCGCGCCTGTTCGGCATCGCCCAGGTAGAAGTGGTTCGGGCCGAAGGTCTGCAGCAGCGGCAGCACGCGGTCGTAGCCCGCTCGCGGCCCGGAGGCCATCACAGTGAGCTGGGCCGCCTCGGCCATCTTGTTGTTGCCGGAGACGGCGGTGCGCACATAGACGATGCCCTGGGCCTCCAGCACCCCGGCCACCTGGGCCGAGGCCTGGGGCGAGACGGTGCTGGTGTCCACATAGGTGGTCCCGGGGCGCGCGCGGCCAGCCAGCTGCGCGGCCACGGCGCGCAGGGCCGCATCATGCGGCAGCGAGGAAAAGACGATGTGAGCCGCGGCCATGGCCGGGCCGTCATCATCCGCCACGCACAGGCCCTGGGCCCGTGCGAGCTCGCGGCGCTCCGCGCAGGGATCGCTCACCGTCAGCTCGTGCCCGGCCGCCGCCAGATGGCCGGCCATGGGCAGGCCCATCTTGCCGACGCCGCAAAAATGAATCTTCACACCAGGTCCTCCTGCCCCAGACGCAGGGCTTGATCGTAATGGCTCAGGTCCAGGTAACGGAACGGATCGGGCGCCACCCCACCCCACATCCCCTCCATCTCAGCCCGGATGGCCAGCACGGTACGGAAACCGTCCAGGTCAAAGCGGGCCTCGGGCGCCAAACCGGCGCCGGGTGTCAACAGGGCCGCGTAGGTCCCCTCGGCCGCAGCCGATCCAAGCTTGAAACGGTTGACCAGCAGGGCCAGCATGGACTCACGCTGCCGGGGATCCATCACCCAACGCTGCCCCTCGATGCAAGCCGCCAGATACTGCTGCAGCAAGGGCGTCTGCGCGCGCGCCCAGTCACGCCGCACAAAGGCTCCCGTGGCCTGGTAAGGTCCGAGCAGCTGGTGCTGGCTGCCCAGGCTCTTGAGCCCCTGCGCGCGCACCACATAGGAAAAAGGCGGATTGATCATGGCTGCGGCCAGCTCGGGATCTGCCACCATGGCCGCTGCACGCGGACCCGTGCCACCCGCCAAACGCACGGTGTAGTCGCGGTTCTCGAGCAGGCCATGGTTCTTGAGGATCTTCTTGGCGACCAGGGCATAGGCCGTGTTGGGAGCGTCCACGGCCAGCACCTTGCCGCGCAGGTCTTCCATCGAACGGATTTCGGGCCGGACCATGAAATCGTTCATGCCGGCATCGCCGCCCAGCACGATCACCACGTCCTGCCCGGCCTCGACCATGGCCACGGCGTTGTCCACCGCGGCATGGGCGATCTCGAAGCGTCCTTCGGCCAGGCCGGCGCGCTGTGCGTCCGAGTTGGGCGTGTGCTGGATGTCCAGCGCCAGACCGCGACGCTCGAAGCAGCCGGCCTCCAGCGCCGCGTACAGCGGCAGGTTGCTGGAGGTGTTGAAGATGTTGACGCGCAGGGTCTGCATTCAGGCTCCTCCTGTTTCGATCCTCATGCGTCGGCCAGCGCGGCCCGCGCCACCATCTCTGCCGATAAGGGCATCTCGCGCACGCGCAGGCCCAACGCATCGGTCAGCGCGTTGGCAATGGCGCCGGCCACCGGGCCCTGGGTCGCCTCGCCGGCGCCGAGCGATTTTTCCTGCGGACGCTCGAGCAGCGCGATCTCGATCGCCGGGACCTCGGAGAACCGCAGGATGGGGTACTGCTCCCAACTCTGGCTCTCGATGCGCATACGGTCAAACCGCACCGCCTCCTTGAGCACCCAGCTGACTGTCTGGATAGCCCCGCCCTCGATCTGGTTGCGCACACCGTCGGGGTTGACAACCAGCCCCACATCCGCAGCAATCCACAGTCTTTCGACGCGCACCTCGTGTCCAGCTTCGACCTGGGCCACCACGGCGCAATAGGCCCCGGTGTTCTTGTAGCGGCTCACGGCCAGGCCCAGGCCACGCCCCTGCCCACCCGCCGGCCGCTCCCGCCAGGCTGCCATGGCCGCAGCTGTCTGAAGCACAGCGCGCGCGCGCGTGTCCTCGAGATGGCGCAAACGGAAATCCAGCGGATCCACGGCAAGCGCACTGGCGATCTCGTCGAGAAAGGACTCGATGGCAAACACATTGCAGTGCGCCCCCAGCGAGCGAAGTGAAGAGGTACGCAAGGGCATGGTGAGCAAGCGGTGGTTGACGGCCTGCCATTCCGGGAAGCTGTAGATCGGAATTGAATTGCGTTCGGCGCCCCCTCCGGCCTGGGCCGGCATGTTGATGGCCACCGGCGTCTCCCCGGCCTGTTCCAGGTGGGTGGCCGCCAGCAGGACGGGCCGGGCCGCACGCCCCGGGCGCATGCTGTGCCCATTGGACCAGACCTCATGCCGCCAGTGGACGATGCGCCCCTCGGCATCGACCCCAGCCTGCAGATCCACCGCCATGGCCGCGCCCAGCGGTGCCCAGCTCAGTTCGTCCTCGCGTGACCACTGCACCTGCACAGGCCGGCCGGGTACCGCGCGCGCCAGCAGCACGGCATCGCAGGCGGCATCGTCGGCGCCGTTGTGTCCATAGCAGCCCGCGCCCTCCACGTGCTGCACCACGATGCGCTCGGCTGGCAGCGACAGCATCTTGGCCAGGTCGGCACGCAGGTTGTAGACCCCCTGGCTGTGGGTCCAGACCTCCAGCAGCTCGGGCGTGGCGCGCGCCAGCGCGCAGGACGGTCCGATCGAAGCGTGTGCCAGATAGGGACGCGCATAGCTGGCGCTGAACTGCCGCACTGTGGGCGGCAGCGGTACCGCCGCAGGGTGTTCAGCATAGACAGTGGTCTCATGCGGCTGTGCGCGCAGGAAGTCGGGCAGCGCCTGCGCATCGGGCAGACTGGCGTGCTCCTGCCACTGGGCCACAGCTGCGAGCTTCTGCGGCGCCAGCAAGGCAGCGTATTCGCTGTCAGCCAC
>JAYNNS010000008.1:18504-24966 GCA_038112835.1 Curvibacter sp.
GTGCACGGTGGCCACCACGCCAGGAAGGTTCTCGACGGCGGACCAGTCCACCGCACACAACTGCGCAGCCGGTGAAGGCGGCCGTACCACACGGCCATACAGCTGCCCGGGCAGGGACAGGTCCTGAATGAAGCGCGGCAGTCCGCGGATCTTGTCGGGCAGATCGAGCCGCGGCTCGGAACGTCCCACGATCCCGTCCGTTGACAAGCCGGGCAGTACGAGGCCCGTGGCGTCCTGCTCCAGCAGGCCGGCATCGGCCAGTTCCCAGTAGGTCGTGAGCTTCCCGCCGCCCGGTACACCGATGCGGCCGTCGTCCACTTCCAGGGCCTGCGGGTTCACGCCCTGCCGCCGGGCCGCCTCGGCCAGCAACAGGGCCCGCGCTTCAGCGCAGACCTGACGCAGAGCCGCGCCCGACTCCTGCACGGACAGACTGCCCGCCGTCACGCCCTCGTCCGGGCTGTACCGCGTGTCGGCCGGCTGCATACGGATACGCCCCATCGCCACGCCCAGCGTCCCGGCCACGATCTGGGCCAGCGCCGTGCCGATCCCCTGCCCCAACTCCACCTTGCCCGTGCGCACCACCACCGTGCCATCGGCATTCAGCCGTAACCAGCGCGACAGGCGGGGCTGGGCTTTGAGGCTGGCTGGCAGCGGGGTCACGTTCATGCAGGCTCCCGCATGGTTTGGGCAGCGCGCAGCACGGCACGCACGATGCGCTGGTGGCTACCGCAACGACACAGGTGGGGATCCAGCGCAGCACGTACTCGCGCCTCATCCGGCTGCGGCTCCTTCTGCAGCAGGGCCAGGGCACTGTTCAGCATGCCTGAGAGGCAGTAAGCGCTGTGCCGCGACTGGTCATCTAGATTGGGCTGCTGCAGGGGGGGCAGCCGACCATCTTCGGACAGGCCTTCAACCGTCAGGACCGACTTGCCCGCCACCGACCACAGCGGAGCGTCACAGGAGGGCAGAGACTGCCCATCGATCAGTACATGGCAGGCCCCGCACTGCTGGGCACCGCAACCAAAGCGCGTGCCTTTGAGCCCGAGCTCATGCCGCAATGCGTAAAGCAGAGGCATGCCCTCGGCCGCCTCGACCTCACGCTCGACGCCATTGACCCGGAATCCGAAGCGACGCACAGCCATGACCGTCTTACTTAGCGCCCTTCATGATGACACTCAGCGTGCCGTGTTCCTCACGGATGAAAGCATCGAAGCGCTCGGGCGCCATCGGCATGGGCTCTCCCCCCAGTTTGGCCATGCGCTCCTTGACGTCAGGCTGTGCCAGAGCCTTGTTGACCTCCTGGTTCAGCTTGTTGACCACATCACGCGGCGTCTTGGCCGGCGCGAGCAGCCCGATCCAGAAATCGAAGACAAAGCCAGGCACGCCCGCCTCGGAGACGGTGGGCACATCAGGCAGGGCCGACGAGCGCTGGGCCGTGCTGACCGCCAGGGCGCGCATGCGGCTGTCTCGGATCATGGGGATGGACGAGAGCACAGGCGTGAACATGAAGTCGACGCGGCCGGCCACGGTCTCGGTGATGGTTTCCGGTGTGCCCTTGAAGGGAATATGGGTCGCATCGATACCCGTGACGGACCGGAATTTCTCCGCATTCACATGCGTGGCGCTGCCTGTACCGGCGGAGGCGTAGTTGAGCTTGCCCGGGTTGGCCTTCGCGGCCGCGATCAGCTCGGAAACATTTTTGAGCGGGCTGTTGGCACCGACCACCAGCACATTGGGCAGCGAAGCCAGCGGTGTGATGCCCGCGAAATCGCCGACCGTGTCGTAGCTCAGACCCGGGTACAGCACGGGATTGACCACGTGGCCGGTCGAGACCACCAGCAGGGTATAGCCATCCGGCTCACTCTTGGCGACGAAAGCCGAACCGACCGTGCCGCCTGCGCCGGGTTTGTTCTCGACAATCACCGTCTGACCCCAGGCCGCCCCCAGCTTCTCGCCCACGATGCGGGCCATGATGTCCGTGGCGCTGCCAGGCGTGAAGGGCACGACGATCCTGATCGGTTTGTTCGGATAGCCCTGAGCCAGAGCCAGGCCCGCACTCAGCACCAGGGCTGCAGAAATAAGAACGCGTTTCATGTCTGTCTCCTTTTATAGGTTGATAGTCCAAACACTCACAGCGGCTCTCGGCCCGGGGGCGTGCGCCGCTTTTTCTTTGACTAACGCGACAGCCCCAGGGCCGTCGTGATCTTGCGGCCCGAAGCCTGCAGGGCGGCCAGCTTCGGCGCCAGGTCCACATCGAGCAGCCTGCCCTGCCGTTTCTTCCAGCGGCCGGCCACCATCACGCTGTCGATATTGGCCAGCGTGGTCTGCATGACCACCGTGCTCACGGGGTCGTGCACGGGCTGCATGTTCAGGTCGTCGGCGCGGATCAGCACCAGGTCGGCCTGCTTGCCGGCGGCCAGGGTGCCGATGCGGTCGAGCTGGCCCAGCATGCGCGCGCCCTCCACCGTCACCCACTGCAGCGCCTCGCGCGTCGTGATGGTGGACGTGGGCGGGATCGTTCCATGGACTTCGCGGTAGGCCACGTTGTCCAGGCTGCGCTGCATGCCCAGGGCCACACGGGCCTGCGTGAGCATGTCGCCCCCCAGCACGCTCTCCAGGTCCGCGCCCAGCGAGGGGGCCTTGCCAAACTGGCGCAAACGGCCCGTGATCGGGTGGCCGTGACCTTGGGTCATCTCGTTCTCGGCCGCGGCCGAGAAGCTCATGCCCAGCTCGCAGAAGCGTTTCAGCTGTGCGTCGCTCAGCGCGTGGCCATGCACGATGTTGATCTGCGGACCCAGCAGGCCGGCAGCCTCCAGCTTTTCCCAGCCCTCGGGCGTGCGCGCCGCGCCGCCGCCCTGGTGCAGGGAACCCACCACGCCCAGTTCCTGGACCATGCGGAAGTCGTGCAGCGCCACCTCCAGCGTGGAATAGTGCGGCCCCAGCACGGCCGCGTGCACGCTGAGCAGCGGCTGGCCCTGATGGGCCTTGAGCAAGCGCTCGATCTCGGCACGCGGATGCGGCACCTCCCAGAAGGGCCGCTCACCCGGCTTGGGATCGGGCTTGGGCGTGCCGTGGAAGAAGGCGGCACGGATACCGCTCTCCAGCAGGCCCTGGATGGCCGCGTCGTTGTGCGCCGGAGTCTTGTTGTTGTGGCACCAGTCGGCCAGCGTGGTCGTGCCGCAGTTGAGCTGGTTGAGCGCGCCCACCAGGGTGGCGATGTAAAGATCCTGCGGCTCGAACACCGTAGCCAGACCCGCGTGCATCTTCTGGAAATACTCCAGCAACGTCCAGTTGGACGCCAGGCCGCGCAGCGCGGTCTGCCAGGTGTGCATGTGCGCGTTGACCAGACCCGGGATGACGATGCAGCCCGTGGCGTCCACCACCTGGGCTTCGTCGGCATGGAGCTCGGGCGCGATCGCGGTGATGGTGTCGCCTGCCACCAGCACGTCGGCGCGCGGCAGGTCGCCCTGCCGGTCCAGGGTGATCACGGTGGCGCCGCGGATCAGGGTGCGCATGAAGGCCTTAACTTGTCAGACCGTCGCCGATCTGCAGGTTCAGCGGCTGGATCTGCAGTCCCGAGTCCCTGGCCGTCTCGTCCAGCAGGATGGCGAAGTCCACGTTGTCCAGACCATGCCCCACCATGCGTGCGATCGACTCGCGCGTGGCGGCCGCCGCCGGCATGGGCACGCCGTGCGCCTTGGCCGCGCCCATGCCCAGGTCCATGTCCTTGAGCAGCAGCTTGGGCGTGAAGGTCACCTGCTCCCAGTTCAGGTTGCACAGCACGGGCGTCTTGTAGCGCGTGTACATGGAGCCCAGCACCGAGTCGTTGATGCTTTCCAGGAAGACATTGCGCGGGATGCCGGCCTTCTCGGCCAGCACGGTGATTTCGCACAGGTTCTGGATGATGACGCCGAACATGGTGTTGTGCGCGATCTTCCAGATGCGGGCCAGCTCGCCCTCGCCCACCCACATGGTCTTGCGCGACATGGCCTGCAGATAGGGCTCGGCCATCTCGTAGAGCTTCTTCGGGCCCGAGGCCACGACCAGCAGCTTGCCGGCCTTGGCCACCTTGGCATTGCCCGAGACCGGGGCGCAGAGGTAGGCCACACCCATGCCTTCGAGCTGGGCGCGGATCTCGGCCGAACCCTCCTGCGAGATGGAGGAGCTGTCGACCACCACCTGCGGTTTTTTCGTGCCGGTCACCAGGCCGCCAGGCCCGAACAGCACCTCCTTGAGGTCGTCGGTGGTGGAGACCATGGTGAAGACCACGTCGCAGCCGGCCAGGTCGATCTTGTTCGTCTCGATCTTCGCCCCGTACTCGGCCAGATGCGCGGCCTTGGAGGCGGTACGGTTCCAGACCTGGACCGTGTGGCCCGCCTTCAGCAGCTTGGTCACCATGGCCTCACCCATGCGGCCCAGGCCGATCCAGCCGATTTTCTTGCTCATGCGCTTGCTCCTCGATGCTTGGAATACTGACAACAACGCAGTGTTGAGCAAAGCCGGCGCCGGTACAAGACAGCTGGGGGAAATCAGTTTTCCGATGAGCGAAAAAAAGCCGGGCCGGGGAATACCCCCGGCCCGGCTCGTCTCAGGGTTAGCCCCGACTCAGACGCGCTCGAGCACCACCGCGATGCCCTGGCCTACGCCGATGCACATGGTGCACAGCGCATAGCGGCCGCCGGTCCGGTGCAATTGGTTCACAGCGGTCGTGGCTAGGCGCGCACCCGAAGCGCCCAGCGGATGGCCCAGCGCGATGGCGCCACCATTCGGGTTGACGCGCGGATCGTCATCGGCCACGCCCAGCGTGCGCAGCACGGCCAGGCCCTGGGCGGCGAAGGCCTCGTTGAGTTCGATCACGTCCATCTGGCCGATCTTGAGCCCCGTGAGTGCCAGCACCTTCTGCGTCGCCGGCGCGGGACCGATGCCCATGATGCGCGGGGCCACACCGGCCACGGCCATGCCCACCACGCGCGCGCGCGGCGTCAGGCCATGTTTCTTCGCGGCAGCCTCGTCAGCCAGCAACAGGGCGCAGGCACCATCGTTCACACCGGAGGCATTGCCCGCCGTCACGGTGCCGCCTTCGCGCACGATGGGCTTGAGCTTGGCCAGCGCCTCCAGCGAGGTCTCGCGCGGATGCTCGTCCTTGCTGACGACGATGGCGTCGCCCTTCTTCTGCGGGATGGTGACGGGCGTGATCTCGGCGTCGAAATAGCCGGCTTTCTGCGCGGCCACGGCCTTGAGCTGCGAGGCCAGGGCCATCTTGTCCTGGTCGGCCCGGTTGATCTGGTAGTCGTCCGCCACGTTCTCGGCCGTCTCGGGCATGGAGTCCGTGCCGTACTTCTGCTTCATGAGCTTGTTGACGAAGCGCCAGCCGATGGTGGTGTCGAAGATCTCGGCACTGCGGCTGAAAGGCGTCTCGGCCTTGCCCATGACAAAGGGCGCGCGGCTCATGCTCTCCACGCCGCCCGCGATCATCAGCGAGGCTTCGCCGGACTTGATCGCGCGCGCCGCGCTGCCCAGCGCGTCCAGGCCCGAACCGCAGAGGCGGTTCACGGTGGAGGCCGCCACCTCGGGCGGCAGGCCAGCCAGCAGGGCGGACATGCGGCCCACGTTGCGGTTGTCCTCGCCGGCTTGGTTCACGCAGCCGTAGATCACGTCACTCAAGGCGGCCCAGTCCACCTGGGGGTTGCGCGCCATCAGCGCAGCGATGGGGATGGCACCGAGGTCGTCGGTGCGCACGCTGGAAAGCACGCCACCGTAACGGCCGAAGGGGGTACGGATGGCGTCGCAGATAAAAGCCTGGTTCATGGTCTGTCCTCGTTTACTTGGTTTTATTTGGCAATGGGCAGGCCGATCATCTTTTCCAGCTCGGCGTGCGTGAGGCCCTCCACCACGTCGACGAGCTTGAGACCCTGCGGCGTGCAGTCCAGGGTGCAGACGTCCGTGTAGACACGCTTGACACAGGCGATCCCGGTCAGCGGATAGGTGCAGGCGGGCACGATCTTGCTCTCGCCCTGCTTGGTCAGCAGATCCATCATGACCCAGGTCTGCTTGGCCCCCACGGCCAGGTCCATGGCGCCGCCCACGGCGGGAATGGCGTCCTTCTCGCCCGTGTGCCAGTTGGCCAGATCCCCTGTGGCACTGACCTGGAAGGCCCCGAGCACGCAGATGTCCAGGTGCCCGCCGCGCATCATGGCGAAGCTGTCGGTGTGGTGGAAGTAGGAGCCGCCGGGCAGCAGCGTGACTGGCTGCTTGCCCGCGTTGATGAGGTCGTAGTCCTCCTGCCCCGCGGCCGGGGCCGGACCCATGCCCAGCAGACCGTTCTCGCTGTGCAGCAGGATTTCGCGCTCCTTGGGGATGTGGTTGGCCACCAGCGTGGGCTGGCCGATGCCGAGGTTGACCACCGCACCCTCGGGGATGTCCTGGGCCACACGGGCGGCCAGCTGGTCCTTGCTACGTTTT
>JAYNNS010000009.1:0-24173 GCA_038112835.1 Curvibacter sp.
ACCTAACACTCTTCAAGGACAGAACATGACACGAGTCGTCGTCACCGGAGCCGCCGGTTTTATCGGCAGCAACATCGTCAAGGGCCTGAACGCGCGCGGCATCGACGACATCATCGTCGTCGACGACCTGAGCCAGGGCGACAAGTTCCGCAACATCGCCGACCTGAAGATCGCCGACTACGTGGACCTGGACGACTTCTATCCGAATTTCGAGGAAGGCTACTACGGCAAGGTCGAGGCCGTCTTCCACGAAGGCGCCTGCAGCGACACCATGGAGCAGGACGGCAAGTACATGATGGACAACAACTACACGCTCTCGTGCGAGTTGTTCCAGGCCTGCCAGCAGCAGGGTACGCGCCTGCTCTACGCCTCCTCGGCCGCCACCTACGGCGGCTCCGAGACCTTCCGCGAGGAGCCGGCCTTCGAGGGCCCGCTCAACGTCTACGGCTACTCCAAGCTGCTGTTCGACCAGCGCATGCGCCGCGAGCTGGGCACGAAGTTCGAGAAGGCCAAGATCCAGGTCGCCGGCTTCCGCTACTTCAACGTCTACGGCCCGCGCGAGCAGCACAAGGGCCGCATGGCCAGCGTGGCCTACCACCAGTTCCACCAGTTCCGCAACGAGGGCAGGGTCAAGCTCTTCGGCGAATACGGCGGCTACGGCCCCGGCGAGCAGAAGCGCGACTTCGTCTTCGTCGACGACGTGGTGGCCGTCAACCTCTGGTTCTTCGACCACCCGGGTCAGAGCGGCATCTTCAACCTCGGCTCCGGTCGCGCCCAGCCCTTCAACGACGTGGCCGTGGCCGTGGTCAACACCCTGCGCGACCTGCAGGGCGAGGCGGCCCTGCCGCTGGCCGAGATCGCCGCACGCGGCCTGATCGAGTACATCGCCTTCCCCGAGGCCCTGCGCGGCAAGTACCAGTGCTACACCCAGGCCGACCTGGGCGCGCTGCGCGCCGCCGGCTGCGACCATGTGTTCCACAGCGTGCAGGAAGGCGTGAGCCAGTACGTGCGCGAACTCGCACGCCTGGCCTGAGGTCTTGCGCCAGGACCGGAAAAAAGCCGGTGGCTTGCGCCCACCGGCTTTTTCATGCGGAACGGGAACGTTCAGGGCTTCACTTGCACTTGAAGATCTCGTAGCTGCGCTTGCCATACTCCATGGAAGCGCCCTTGACCACGGTGTCGCCGCCCTTGTCCACGGCCTCGTTGCGGGCCATCTGCAGCAGGTTGTCTTCCACCGCCTCGGCGCTGCGCGTAATCGGACCCAGCGAGGACAGCACGCTCAGCGTGGTACGGCCGAGCGACTTGCACTTGCCGACCTGCGTGGCGTCGGCCAGCACGACCTGGTCCGCGCCCAGGCGCTCGCCGATCATGGTGCTGGAACAGCCGCCCAGCAGCAGGGCCACAGCTGCCAGGGAGAAGAGAGTGGTTTTCGTCGTCATGTCAGGACTCCAGGAATGCACGGTGAAAAGAGGGATGCGCGAAGTCTAGCGGGAGTTCCGGTTTCAAAATGCAACAACAGACTGCACGGGTTCAGATGCCGGTGAGCCGGCGGTAGGCCTGGCGCGTCTCGGCCGAGACGGCATCGATCAGCTGCGGGTGGCTGGTCTGGTGCCGCGCCAGCATGCGGGCCGAGGCCACGGTCCTGGAGCGGCAGAACCAGTGACAACTGTGCTGCATGAGCAGCAACTCGGCCGTCATGGTGTAGGCCTTGTCGCGCAGGGAGAGCTGGGCGCGGTTCTCGGCCGCCGCGGCAATGCCCTCGGCGTGGATGGCCAGCAGGTGCCGCATGTCGAAGGCCTGTCTTGGAAAGATCTTGTCCCCGTAAGGCAGCGCAAAATTCAGGGTGCTGACCTGGGTCTGGCCGTTCCAGACCTTGGCGAAATCCTCGCTGAAGCGACGGAACTGGCTGGCCAGCTCCTGCTCGGCCGTGGCCAGCAGGCTCCAGATCTGCGCACGGCGCTCGTCGTCGTTCTCGTCCAGGGCCCGCAGATAGCCCTGGGTCACGTTCTCCATCAGCTTCTCGATCTGGTACTGGCTCAGGTAGCCCCCCAGCAGGTAGATGCGGCGGCGCTGGTCCTGCGCCTTGAGCACCTGGAAGCCCACGACAAGCGCAAGCGGCAGGAAAAAGAAGAGGTCCATCGGGTCGAGGCTGGTGCGCGCAAAGGCGACAGTTTAGACGGCCCGCGGCCCTTCAAGCCGGGGGGCCGTAACCCCCACCCCCCGGTGTGTGGATTTCGAACACATCCCCCGGCGCCATGGCCGCCTGGCCAATATGGCCCAGCTCCTCCACACGACCATCGGCACGGACCACGCGGTTGATGCCCGGCAGACCGGCCTGGCCGCCGGCCATGCCGAAGGACCCGCGCTTGCGGCCGTTGGAAAGGATGCCGGCCGTCATGTCCTCGAGGAACAGCACGCGCCGCACGCCGCCGTCACCACCATGCCAGCGGCCCGCACCGCCGGAGCCCTGCCGGATCTCGTAGCCCAGCAGGCGCACGGGGAAGCGGAACTCCAGCACCTCGGGATCGGTGAGGCGCGAGTTGGTCATGTGCGTCTGCACCACGCTCGTGCCGTGGAAGCCTTCGCCAGCCCCGCTGCCGCCCGAGATGGTCTCGTAGTACTGGTAGGTCGCGTTGCCGAAGGTGAAGTTGTTCATCGTGCACTGGCTGGCGGCCATCACACCCAGGGCACCGTAGAGCGCGTTGGTGATGCAGCTCGAGGTCTCCACATTGCCCGCCACCACGGAGGCCGGCGGATGCGGGTTGAGCATGGAGCCCGGCGGAATGATGACCTGGAGCGGCTTGAGGCAGCCCGCATTGAGCGGGATATCGTCGTCCACCAGAGTGCGGAAGACGTAGAGCACGGCCGCCATACACACGGCCGTGGGTGCGTTGAAGTTGTTGGCCTGCTGCGGGCTCGTGCCCGTGAAATCGATCTGGGCGCTGCGCTGCTTCGCGTCCACGCGGATGCTCACGTGGATCTGCGCGCCGTTGTCCAGCAGCAGGGTGTAGGCGCCGTCTTTGAGGCGCGTGATCACGCGTCGCACCGATTCCTCGGCGTTGTCCTGCACGTGGCGCATATAGGCCAGCACCACCTCCAGGCCGAACTGCGCGACCATCTTGCGCAGCTCCTGCACACCCTTCTCGTTGGCCGCGATCTGGGCCTTGAGGTCGGCCAGGTTCTGCTGCGGGTTGCGTGAGGGATACTGACCGCTGGCCAGCAGGGCCAGAATCTCGGCCTCGCGCAGCACGCCGCGGTCCACGAGTTTGAAGTTCTGGATTTGCACGCCCTCTTCCTCGATGCGCGTCGAGAAGGGCGGCATCGATCCCGGGGTGGTACCACCGATATCGGCTTGATGGCCGCGCGAGCCGACGTAGAAGGTCGGTTCTGTCCTGCCTTCCAGGTAGACCGGCGTGATCACCGTCACGTCCGGCAGGTGCGTGCCGCCGTGATACGGGTCGTTGAGCACATAGACATCACCCGGCTGCATCCTGCCCGTGTTCTCGCGGATCACGGTCTTGATGCTCTCGCCCATGGAACCCAGGTGCACGGGCATGTGCGGCGCGTTGGCGATCAGGTTGCCCTCGGTGTCGAAGAGCGCACAGGAAAAGTCCAGCCGCTCCTTGATGTTCACCGAGTAAGCCGTGTTCTGCAGCTGCAGGCCCATCTGCTCGGCGATGTTCATGAAGAGGTTGTTGAACACCTCGAGCAGCACCGGATCGGCCGTGGTGCCGGCCGCGTAACGCTGCGCGCGCGGCACACGCCGGTGCAGCACGAGGTGGTCCAGGGCCGTGAGCTCGGCTTCCCAGCCGGGCTCCACCACCGTGGTGGCATTCTGCTCGGCGATGATGGCGGGGCCCGCGATGCGGTCCCCCGCGCGCAGGTCCTCACGCACCACGAGCGCGGCTTCGTGCCAGGCCCCGCCCGAGTACATGCGCACGGTCTCGCGGCGCGGTACCTCGCGCGCAGGGTGCACGGTATGGCGCGGTTCCGCGGGCGCGTCACCCGCTACCACGGCCTCGACCGACACCGCCTCCACGATCAAACGCTTGCCCTGCATCAGGAAGGCAAAACGTTGCCGGTAAGCGGCTTCGAAGCCGGCCGTGATGGCCGTCAGATCCCCATGCGGGACGACCAGGGCCGAGTCGCTACCTTCGTAGCGCACGTGCACACGGCGCTGCACGCGCACCGCGGCGGCGCTGAGTTGCTGGCGCTCCAGTTCGGTCCGTGCTGCCTGGGCCAGCGCATCGAGCGTGGCCGCCATCGGGGCCAGCGCCGAGGGTTCGAGCGGCAGCTCCACTGCCTGCTCGCGGATCACATTCTGGTCGGCCAGGCCCATGCCGTAGGCCGAGAGCACGCCCGCCAGCGGGTGCACCAGCACGCGTGTCATGCCCAGCGCGTCGGCCACCAGGCAGGCGTGCTGCCCCCCGGCGCCGCCGAAGCACTGCAGGGTGTAGCGCGTGACGTCGTAGCCGCGCGCCACCGAGATCTTCTTGATGGCATTGGCCATCTGCTGCACGGCGATGTTCACAAACCCTTCGGCCACCTCCTCGGCGCTGCGTCCGGTCTGCGCCGCCAGAGCCGAGAACTTGGCGCGTACCACTTCGCCGTCCAGTGCCTCGTTCGCTGCGGGGCCAAACACCTTCGGGAAAAAACGCGGCTGGATCTTGCCCAGCATCACATTGGCGTCGGTCACGGCCAGCGGGCCGCCGCGCCGGTAGCTCGCCGGCCCCGGGTTGGCCCCCGCGCTCTGCGGGCCCACACGGAAACGCGCGCCGTCGTACTGCAGCAGGGAGCCACCGCCGGCGGCCACCGTGTGGATGCTCATCATGGGCGCACGCATGCGCACGCCCGCCACCTGGGTCTCGAACTCGCGCTCGAACTCGCCCGCATAGTGCGAGACGTCGGTGGAGGTACCGCCCATGTCGAAACCGATCACGCGGTCCATGCCCGCGATCTCGGCCGTACGTGCCATACCCACGATGCCGCCGGCCGGGCCGCTCAAGATGGCGTCCTTGCCCTGGAAGGCGTGGGCATCGGTCAGGCCACCCGAGGACTGCATGAAGAAGAGGCGCACACCCGGCATCTCGCCGGCCACCTGGTCCACATAGCGACGCAGGATGGGCGAGAGGTAGGCGTCGACCACCGTGGTGTCGCCCCGGCTCACGAACTTCATCAGCGGGCTGGTGCCGTGCGAGGTGCTGACCTGGGTGTAGCCGAGCTCGCGTGCGATGCGTGCGGCCGCTTCCTCATGCGCCGTGTAGCGGTAGCCGTGCAGGAAGACGATGGCCACGCTGCGCAGGCCGGCGTCGAACTGCGCCTGCAGATCGCGGCGCAGCGCCGCCTCGTCCAGCGGCGTGACGAGCTCGCCGCGTGCGCCCACGCGCTCCTCGGCTTCCGCCACGGCGGCATACAGCAGCTCGGGCAACACGATGTGGCGGTCGAACAGGCGCGGGCGGTTCTGGTAGGCGATGCGCAGTGCGTCACGGAAACCGCGCGTGGTCACCAGCAGCGTGGGCTCGCCCTTGCGCTCCAGCAGGGCGTTGGTCGCCACCGTCGTGCCCATCTTCACGCACTCGACCTGATCGGGCGTGATGGGCTGGCACGCGGTCAGCCCCAGCAGATGGCGGATGCCGGCCACGGCCGCGTCACGGTACTGGTCCGGGTTCTCGGACAGCAGCTTGTGCGTGACCAGGCTGCCGTCGGGGCGGCGCCCCACGATGTCGGTGAAGGTGCCGCCGCGGTCGATCCAGAACTGCCAGCGTTGGAGCATAGGTTCCGTCATACAAGAAACTCCTCACAGTGCACGATGCGCAACGAATACACAGACTCAAGAACAGGAACACCGTGGAGCCGGCTTTGCCGGGCCACTGGTGTTGTCCCCTTGAGGGGAAGGCGGCGCCAGCCGCCACAGGGGTGTTTCATAGGGATGCGGCCGAGCGGGCCGCCTGGTCGTACACGCCGGACAGCACACGCAGCAGGCGCGCGAGCTCGCCGATGTCGCGGTTCAGCCCCTCGTCGGCCTTGAGCGCGTGGATCAGGCAGCCTTCGCGGATTTCGCGGTAGCGCTGCACATAGCGCTGCCCTTCTTCGGTGGCGGCATAGGTCACTTCCTTGCCGTTCTTGCGCGAGGCCACCACGCCCAGGCCCTGCAGCTTCTTGAGCGCGTAGTTGATCAGGTGGGTGTCTTCCACATTCATGATGAAGCTGATGTCGGCCAGGCGCTTGTCCCGCGCGCGGTGCGTCACGTGGTGCAGCACCAGCACGTCGAGCGGCGTCAGGTCCTTCAGGCCGGCGGCCGACATGCAGTGCACGATCCAGCGATGGAAGGCATTGCCCGCCACGATCAGGCCGAACTCGAACTCACTCATCTCGGCGCTGCGCGGCGACACGAGATGGGCCGAGGACACGATGGGATCCTTGGCCGCAGCGGCACGGGCGGGAACGAGGGCGGGTTTCTTGGCCATGCACGGCACTCCTGCGGGGCGGGGCGCCCTGTTCTGGTGACACACGAAATCAAAACAACAATTTGTTGACAATTTATCAGCATTTAGGGAATATGCCTATGCCCTGTTGTCCGGGGTCCCGATAAAGTCCCGCCATCCTTCAACCACCGTGGAGTGAACATGCAACGTCGTCATTTCTCTCTCGCCAGCCTCACGCTGGCCCTCGCCCTGGCCGGCGGCAACGCCCTGGCCCAGACCAAGTGGGACCTGGCCGCCGCCTACCCGGCCACCAATTTCCATTCCGAGAACATGGCGCAGTTCGCCGCCGAGGTGGACCAGGCCACGGGCGGCAAGCTCAAGATCACGCTGCACGCCAACGCCTCGCTGTTCAAGGCGCCCGAGATCAAGCGCGCCGTGCAGGGCGGCCAGGCCCAGGCCGGCGAGATCCTGCTGGCCAACTTCCAGAACGAATGGCAGATCTACGGCGCCGATGGCCTGCCCTTCCTGGCCGACAGCTACGCCCAGTCTGTCAAGCTCTACCAGGCCCAGAAGCCCCTGCTGGAGAAGAAGCTGGCCGAGCAGGGCATGCAGCTACTCTACGCCGTGCCCTGGCCGCCGCAGGGCATCTACACCAAGAAACCCATCAACAGCGCAGCCGACCTCAAGGGTGTGAAGTGGCGCGCCTACAGCCCGGCCACCGGCCGTATCGCCGAACTCGTCGGTGCCCAACCGGTCACCGTTCAGGCCGCCGAACTCTCGCAGGCCCTGGCCACCGGCGTGGTCGAGGCGACCATGACCTCGGGCGCCACCGGCGTGGACAGCAAGCTTTTCGAGCACCTCAAGTACTACTACGACACCCAGGCCTGGCTGCCCAAGAACGCGGTCATCGTGAACAAGAAGGCCTTCGACGCGCTGGACAAGCCCGCGCAGGACGCCGTGCGCAAGGCCGCCGCCGCGGCCGAGGCGCGCGGCCTGACGGCCAGCCAGCGCATCAACACCGAGACCCTGGCCAAGCTGCAGACCAACGGCATGCAGGTCGTCACGCCCTCGCCGGCGCTCAAGGCCGACCTGCAGAAGATCGGCGAGACCATGCTCAAGGAGTGGCTGGAAAAAGCCGGCGCCGACGGCAAGACGCTGATCGACGCCTACCGCAAGTGACGGCGCGGCCCTGCTGATGCGCCGCATCCTCGACGCGCTCTACCACAGCGCCGCCGTGCTGGCGGCGCTGTGCATGATCGGCCTGCTGGGCATGGTGCTGCTGTCCATTCTGAGCCGGCAGTTCGGCTTCCATGTGCGCGGCACCGACGCCTACGCCGGCTACCTCATGGCCGCGGCCGGCTTCCTGGCCCTGGCGCACACGCTCAAGAAGGGCGAGCACATCCGCGTCACCCTGCTGCTCACGCACCTGCAGGGCCGTGCGCGACGCGCGCTCGAGCTCTGGAGCCTGGCCCTGGGCAGTGCGCTGGCCGTGCTGCTGGCGCTGTACAGCTGCCGCTTGGCCTGGCAATCCCACGCCTTCCATGACATCTCCACCGGCAACGACGCCACGCCACTCTGGATCCCCCAGCTCAGCATGGCGATCGGCAGCCTGATCTTCGCCCTGGCCCTGCTCGACGAGCTCTGGCTGGAGCTGCGCGGCCGCCGCGCCAACCCCACCGACGGCGAGTCCCTGCGCAATGAATGAATTCCTTGTCACCGCGCTGCTGATCGCCGCACTCTTCCTCATCCTGGGCAGCGGCGTCTGGATCGGGCTCACGCTCTCGGGCGTGGCCTGGATCGCGATCCAGATCTTCTCGGCCCGCCCGGCCGGCGACGCCATGGCCGTGACCATCTGGGGCTCGGCCTCGGGCTGGACGCTGACCGCCCTGCCGCTCTTCATCTGGATGGGCGAGATCCTGTTCCGCACCCGCCTGAGCCAGGACATGTTCCGCGGCCTCGCCCCCTGGATGCAGGCCCTGCCCGGGCGCCTGCTGCACACCAATGTGGCGGGCTGCGCCATCTTCGCCGCCGTCTCCGGCTCGAGCGCCGCCACCTGCGCCACCATCGGCAAGATGACCCTGCCCGAGCTCAAGCAGCGCGGCTACCCGGACGACATCGCCATCGGTTCCCTGGCCGGCGCCGGCACCCTGGGCCTGCTGATTCCGCCGTCCATCATCATGATCGTCTACGGCGTGGCCGCCGACGTCTCCATCGCCCAGCTCTTCATCGCGGGTGTGATCCCCGGCATCCTGCTGGCCCTGCTGTTCTCGGGCTACATCATGGTCTGGGCGCTGCGCCACCCGGAGCAGGTACCGCCGCGCGACCCGCCCATGAGCCTGGGCGCCAAGCTGCGCGCCTCGCGCAGCCTCATCCCCGTGCTGCTGCTGATCGCCGGGGTGCTGGGCTCCATCTACGCCGGCATCGCCACCGCCACCGAGGCGGCGGCGCTGGGCGTGGTAGGTGCCCTCCTCCTCTCGGGCCTGCAGGGCTCGCTGGACCGCCACACGTTCTGGGACGCACTGCTGGGCGCCACGCGCCTGTACTGCATGATCGCGCTGATCCTCGCCGGCGCGGCCTTCCTCACGCTGGCCATGGGCTACATCGGCCTGCCGCGGCATCTGGCCGAATGGATCAGCTCCATCGGCCTGAGCCCCTTCGGCCTGGTGCTCGCGCTGACCGTCTTCTTCATCCTGCTGGGCTGCTTCCTCGACGGCATCTCCATCGTGGTGCTCACCATGGGCGTGCTCATGCCCACGGTGCAGAAGGCTGGCATCGACCCGCTGTGGTTCGGCATCTTCGTGGTCATCGTGGTCGAGATGGCGCAGATCACGCCGCCCGTGGGCTTCAACCTCTTCGTGCTGCAGGGCATGACGGGCCGCCAGCTGCCCTGGATCGCCCGCGTGGCCCTGCCCATGTTCGGGCTCATGCTGGCCGCCGTGCTGCTGATCTGGTTCGTGCCCGGGCTCGTGACCTGGCTGCCGCAGCAGATGCGGCTCTGATCCCCTCAGCCTGCCGGCGGCCGCCGCGAGGAGGGGTGGTCGGCGATCCGCCACTGCCCGCCCTGCGGGTCGAAGGTGAAGCGCAAACATGCCAGCAGGGTGCGAACCTCCCCCTGCCCGCCCGGGGTGAAGGTGTCGAGGCCCGAGCGCAGAGCAAGCTGGCCCTGGACCCGCGCCCCATGCTCGCCCAGCTCGGCCCGTGGCGTCAGGCCGGCGGCGAAGGCGCACACGAAGTACGTCCGGATGCCGGGCCGCCCCTGGATCAGCCGGGTCGCGAATATGCCCCAGAGCACGGCGTCGGGCCGGTACAGCGCCGCCATGCCGTCCGCATCGGCATCGGCCAAACGCTGCACCCACGGCTGCGTGGCCTGCGCCCTCCGTGACAGCTGCGCTTCTCGGGACATCACGAACCAGCACCCTCCTGGCCAGGCGGCCTTGCGACCAGGCTCCCGCGCAGCATGCACAGCGCAGCCCCGGTCCGTTGCGCCAGCGCTAAACTCCCCCCCATGCTCCCCGTCCTCGCCATCTGCCTCGGTGCCTGCGCCGGCGCCCTGCTGCGCTGGCGCCTGGGCCTGTGGCTCAGCCCGCCCGGCGCGCTGCTGCCCTGGGGCACGCTGGCGGCCAACCTGATCGGTGGCTATCTGGTCGGCGTGGCCGTGGCGGTGTTCCAGGCCCTGCCCCAGCTCGACCCGGCCTGGCGCCTGCTGCTCATCACCGGCTTCCTCGGCGCGCTGACCACCTTCTCCAGCTTTTCGGCCGAGGTCGTGGCCCTGCTGCAGCAGGGCCGTTACGGCCTCGCGCTGGGCACCGCGTCGCTGCACCTCTTCGGCTCCCTGCTGCTCACCGTGGCCGGGATCCGGAGCGTCTCCCTCGTGCTGGCCCGATGAAACCGGGCACAGCATGCACCCCCTGCCGCGTCTACCTCGTGGGCGCCGGCCCAGGTGACCCCGAACTGCTCACGCTGCGCGCGGCACGCCTGCTGGCCCAGGCCGACGTGCTGGTCTACGACAACCTGGTCTCCGACGGTGTGCTCGCGCTGGCCAATCCCAAGGCCGAGCGGATCTACGCCGGCAAGCGCCGCAACGAACACACCCTGCGCCAGGAGCAGATCAACGCCCTGCTCGTGCGGCTCGCACGCGAAGGCCGGCAGGTGGTGCGCCTCAAGGGCGGCGATCCCTTCATCTTCGGCCGCGGTGGCGAGGAGATGCAGAAGCTGGGCGAACAGGGCGTGCCCTTCGAGGTCGTGCCCGGCATCACGGCCGCCAGCGGCGTGGCCTGCTACGCCGGCATCCCGCTCACCCACCGCGACCACGCGCAGAGCTGCCTCTTCGTCACGGGCCACCTCAAGGACGGCAACCCCGAACTCGAATGGGACGCGCTGGTGCGCCCGCAGCAGACCGTGGTGATCTACATGGGACTGAACGGCCTGCCCGAGATCTGCCGCCAGCTGATCGCCCATGGGGCTCCGGCCGACCGTCCCATCGCCATCGTCCAGCACGGCACCCTGGCCACACAGCGCGTGCTCACCGGCACCCTGACCGACCTGCCGGGCAAGGTCGCCGGCAGCGGCTTTGCTTCGCCCAGTCTGCTCATCGTCGGCGACGTCGTCCTGCTGCACGGCACGCTGGACTGGTTCGACACCCACCGCGGCGCGCAAACGCGCCTGACCCACGACGAGGCGGCCCAGCTGCCGCCCCTGCCTTCTCCCGGAGCAAAACCATGAGCGACGCGCTCGACTACCTCGTACAGGCCCGGCCCGAAGCCATGGGCCATTACTTCAGTTTTCTCAAGGACGCGGGCAAGCTGCTGGACCCCAAGACCCGCGCGCTGATCTCCGTCATCACCAAGGTCGACGCGCAGACCGAGCGCGGCCTGCGCCAGTATGTCAAGCGCGCGTTGCGCGAAGGCTGCTCGGGCGCCGAGGTCCTCGACGCCCTGCTCATGGCCTTCCCCACCCTGGGCCTGTCCAAGATCGTCTGGGCCACCGACGTCATCCTGGCCATGCAGCTGCCCGAGTTCGCCCCCGAGGCGCTCAAGGGAACACCGCCGCAGTGGCGCGACGTGATGGCCGTCGAGGACCTGGTCGACGGCGAGGTGCTGCGCACCGAACACGCGGGCCGCGGTCTCTTCATCTACCGCGAGGGCCAGGACTACCGGGTCTACGACAGCCGCTGTCCCCACCAGAGCACCAACATCCCCGAGCTCGCGCTGCAGGGCCTCCAGCTCACCTGCCCCAAGCACGAATGGCAGTTCGATGTAGCCAGCGGCGCGTGCATCAAGAAGGGCGACACCCCGCTCACGCGCCTGGAAAGCAAGGTACGCGAGGGGCGGCTGCTGGTGCGCTGCTGAGCGGCTCAGCCCCCGCCGCGCTGCGTGTAGAGATCGAAGCGCTGCATGAAGGCCAGGCGTTGCGCCTCGGGGACCTCGTGGAAGACAAAGCGCACTGCCAGGCGCGGCAGGCGCATCAGGGCGATCACACGCGGCGACTGGACCTGCCAGGTGAGCTGCAAAGTGCCCGGGTCGATCTGTACCTGGGCGGCGCCCTCCCTCAACACACAGCGACGGGCACCGACGGCCGCCGGCAGCCAGGCCAGCCACTCGGCCTCGGTGCAGGCCATGTCGCGCTCGAAGGTCTCGGGGTAGTAGGACTGCACGAACCCGGCCGCCCGCTCATCCGCCCGCGATGGGCGGCCAGATCGCCAGCACATCGCCCTCGGCGAGCGCGCGCGAGGCACGCTGCTCCGGGGGCACGAACACGCCGTTGACCAGCACCAGATGCACCAGCTTGTGCGGCAGGCCGAAAGGCTCGGCCACCTGGGCGATGGTCGCACCAAGCGGCACCTCGAGCTGCACCTGGTTGTCGCCGCGCGCCTGCGGCGGCAGGTAGTCGGTCAGCGAGGCGTAGAGCTTGAAGGTGATCTTCATCGGCGCATTATCGGCGCCGCTCGTCGCCCGGGCCGTTCCACACGCCCTGGGCCTGGGCGCAGGCCAGGTAGGCCGGCATCAGCTGGGTCGGGTCCTGCAGCAACCGGTCCTTCCACGCGCCGAGCCTCACCTGGTCTTCCACCAGGCCGCGCATCACGCCCACGTGCTGGGTCCAGCCCACACTGTTGCAGCCCACCAGCACGTCCCCCTGGAACTGCAGGCTCAGGTGCTGCCAGCGGCCGGCATCGGTGAGCTCCACCTGCTGGCCGCCGCTCACCCCCTGCCAGTTGCCGAAGCTGGTCGAGATCAGGCCCAGGGTGTCGAGCACGTTGATCTGCGTCACGCCATGCAGCACGGCGCGCTTGCCCGGCCGCCCCTGCAGCGCCATGTTGATGGCCGCCACGCGCGCCTGCTCGGCCGCATTGGGCTGGATGGCGCTGACGAAGGGCTGGCCGCTGATCTTGTCGTAGGCTTCGGCGCAGTCGCCCGCGGCATAGATGCCCGGCACATTGGTCTGCATGTGCTCGTCGGTCAGCACGCCCAGCAGGCACCGCACCCCCGAGTCCTGCAGGAAGCCGATGGCCGGCCTCACCCCCGTGGCGCTGATCACCAGGTCCACGTTCAGGGTCTTGTTGTTGGAGAGCCGGACATCCAGCGACTCGCCTGCGCCCCGGGCGATGGACTCCACCCGGGTGCCCGTGTGCACGGTCACGCCCCTGGACTCCACCCAGCGCTTGATCATGCCACCGGCGGCCGGCCCCATCATGCGCGGCACCATGCGGTCGCCCATCTCCACCACGGTGAGCTGCACGCCACGCGCGGCCAGGGCTTCCAGGATGATGCAGCCGATGAAACCCGCGCCCATCTGCAGCACGCGTGCGCCTTTGGCGGCGCGGGCCTGGATGGCGCGCGCGTCGGCCAGGGTCCAGCAGCTGTGCACGCCGGGCAGGTCGATGCCGGGGATAGGCGCGCTCACGGGCGTCGAGCCGGTCGCGACCAGCAGGGTGTCGAAAGCCAGCGTGCCACCCTGGTCCAGCTGTACTGCCTTTGCCTTGATGTCGACCTTCGTCGCGCGGGCCTGCACGGTCTCGATGCGCAGATCGGCATAGTGGCGCGCGCCCTTGCGCAACAGCGTGCCCTCTTCGCCGATGTTGCCGATCAGCAGGTAGGGGATGGCCATGCGCGAGTACGGCGCCTCGCGCTCCTCGCCCACCAGGGTGATGCGGTCGTGCGGCGCGTGCTTGCGCAGGGTTTCGGCCGCGATGACGCCGGCCGGTCCGGCGCCGAGGATGACGTGATGCATGGTGACTCTCCAAAATGGAAAGCGGCTGCGTAGAGCCGCTTTCCGGTCCCGGATGGCGGGGACTTACAGACCCAGGCGCTTCTTGGTCTCGGCGGTCGGACGGCCTTCCTGGTCCCAGCCGCGCACCTCGTAGTACTTGGGCAGCATCTTGGCCAGCTCGTTGACCTTGCCCTTGGCCGGGCCGGTCTTGGCGGCCTCGGTCAGCAGGCGCTTGGGCAGGCTGTCGTCCTTGGCAGTCATGCCGGCGCGGTTGTTGAACTCGCGCTCCATGTTCCAGATGCGCTCGCCGATCTTGGCCAGCTCCTCGGTGGTGTAGGCCTCGTCGCAGGCGGCCTGCAGCTGCGGCGCCAGGTCCGGCAGACTCCAGGCGAAGGTCGTGAAGATGCACAGGCCCGAGGAATCGAAGGCCGCGGTCGCGTCCTGGAAGGCCTTGACCAGCTCGGGCTTGCCCTCGCTCTCCAGCGGATCGGTCTTGACGGGAATGCCCAGCACCTCGGAAGCCACGGTGTAGCCGCGCAGGTGGCAGGCACCGCGGTTGCTGGTGGCGTAGGCCAGGCCGATGCCCTGGATGCCGCGGCCATCGTAGGCCGGGAACTCCTGGCCCTTGACGCTCATGGACAGGTCCGGGTGGCCGTACTTGGCCGTCAGACGCTTGGAGCCCTGGCCGATCTCCTTGCCGAAGCCCTCGCCCTTGCCCGTCACTTCGGCAAAGTAGGCCAGCGCCTGCGCGGAACCGAAGGGCGCCTCGATGCCCAGCTGCTCCTTGGTCAGCACGCCCATCTCGTAGAGCTCCATCACCGCCCCCACGGTGGCGCCGAAGCTGATCGGGTCCATGCCGTACTCGTTGCACAGCAGGTTGGCGTACTGCAGGGCTTCCAGGTCGTTGACGCCGTTAGCCGCGCCCAGGGCCCAGGCCGCCTCGTACTCCAGGCCGCCCGAGGCGCCCCAGTACTGCGGCTTGTTCTGGATGGTGAAGTGGTTCTCGTCCATCTTGCTGATGCGGCCGCAGGCGATGGTGCAGCCGAAGCAGGCCTGGTTGGTCACCAGATGCTTCTTGCCGTCGGTCTTGCGCGGCGTGGCCATGGCCTCGGCCGAGATGTCCTTGGCGCCCTCGAACTGCACGTCCTTGTGGTTGCGCGTGGGCAGCGCGCCCACCTCGTTGATCACGTTCATCAGCACCTGGGTGCCGTAGGTGGGCAGGCCCTGGCCGGTGACGGCGTTGTCGTGCAGGATCTTCTTCTTCTCGAAGGTCACCTGCATGAAGGCCTTGGGGTCGCGGATATTGCCCACGCCCCTGGTGCCGCGCACGGCGATGGCCTTGAGGTTCTTGCTGCCCGCCACCGCGCCCACGCCCGAACGGCCGGCCGCGCGGTGCAGGTCGTTCACGATGCTGGCGAACAGCACCTGGTTCTCGCCCGCCGGGCCGATGCTGGAGACGCGCAGCAGCGGATCCTGCAGGCTCTTCTTGAGCGTCTCCTCGGTGTGCCACACGCTCTGGCCCCAGAGATGGCTGGCTTCGCGTAGCTCGGCCACGTCATCGTTGACGTAGAGATAGACCGGCTTCGGCGACTTGCCCTCGAAGATGATCATGTCCCATCCCGCCATCTTGAGCTCGGCACCCCAGTAGCCGCCCGAGTTGGAACAGGCAATGACGCCGGTCAGCGGGCCCTTGGTGATCACGGTGTAGCGCCCGCCCGTGGACGCCATGGTGCCGGTCAGCGGGCCGGTGGCCCAGATCAGCTTGTTGGCCGGCGACAGCGGATCGACCTTGGCGTCCACTTCCTCGACCAGGTACTTGGAGCCCAGGCCGCGCGAGCCGACGTAGTCGCGCGCCCAGTCCATCTTCAGCGGCTCCGACTTCACGGTGCCCTGGCTCAGATTCACGCGGAGAATTTTTCCTGCCCATGCCATGATCGTTCTCCTTAAGCGGCGGAAGCCTGGTTGCCGAGCTTGTCGGCCCACTGGGCCATCTTGCCCAGGCCGGTCCAGTTGGCGTCGATGTAGGTGATGGCACCCGTGGGGCAGGCCGTGGCGCAGGCAGGATCGCCGCCGCACAGGTCGCATTTCTGCACCTTGCCGGTCTCCTGCACATAGTTCACCGTCCCGAAGGGGCAGGCGATGGTGCAGACCTTGCAGCCCACGCAGGTGGAGTCGTTCACCACCTTGGCGCCCGTGGCCTTGTCGACCGTGATGGCCTCCACCGGGCAGGCATGCAGGCACCAGGCCTCGTCGCACTGCGTGCAGGTGTAGGGCACCTTCTTGCCGGTGTGGTGGAAGTCGAAGACCTTGATCCGGGACTTGGCGGTGGCGAAGGTGCCGTAGTTCTCGAAGGAACAGGCCATTTCGCACTGCAGACAGCCGGTGCACTTGTCTGCGTTGATGTGCAACACCTTTTGCATCTGGGTCTCCTTGGGTATTCGCGCGGCAGCGCTTGGCCGATGAACTTTGCTGCCTGGGAATTCTTCGCCCCCACCCCGGACCCCGGACTAGGGAGAACCCTAGTCACCCGGTCCGGGGGGACGGTTATTCTCAAAATAGAACATCGGTGTCAGCTTGCGTCAGTTTGCTGTGGCACGCTGTCAGCCTTGTCCCACACCCGGCCTCCACCATGCACGCCCCCTCCGCCACGCCCCCGGTTTCGCGCCTGGCCCGCATCGCCCGGGCGCGCCAGCTCGCCCTGCAGGACGGCACGCCCCTGGCCGGCGGCCTGGTCGAGCCGTGGATCGCCCAGAGCTGGCAGCGCTGCCTGACGCAGGGCCTGCACCCGCAGCAGTCCGTGCAGTTCGAGGCCGTCTCGGCCAGCGTCATGCGCCAGGCGGCCGAAGCGAATCGCACGCTGGTGCAGGCTGCGCGCCCCATCCTCAAGCAGCTCGGCCATGCCCTGGCCGAGACGCGCTACTTCGCCATCCTCACCAACCACGATGGCGTGGTGATCGACACCGACGGTCCGATCGACCGCAGCGACCGCCGGGCCGAACTCATCACCCGCGTGGGCGTGGACCTGTCCGAGAAAAGCGTGGGCACCACGGCCATCGGCGCTGCGCTGCGCGAGCTGCAGCCGGTCTGGCTGCATCGCGGCGAGCATTTCTTCCACGACACGGCGGTCTACAGCTGCGCCGGGGCGCCGCTGTTCGGCCCCGATGGCCGCTGCGTCGGCATGCTGGATCTCACGGGCGTGGAAGCCGCCGAGCGCCCCGAGCTGCGCCACCTGGCCACGCACGCCGCGCGCCGCATCGAGAACGCCCTGCTGCTGCAGCGTCCGCACCGCCTGCTGCTGCGCCTGAACTGGCCGGGCCTGCCCCTGGGCGACGACGCCGACGGCCTGCTCACGCTGGACGCCGACGGCCGCGTCTGCGCCGCCAACCGTGCCGCGCGCCAGCTGCTGCCCATGCTCAACACCCAGGGCATGGAGCTGCACGGGCGCGACCTCTTCGCCATGCCCTGGGAGATGCTGTTCGACCAGGCGCGCCGCGGCGAGATCATCGAAGTCCCGCTGTGGTCCGGCCTGCGCCTGCAGGCCAGCCCCGCACTCGCGGGCCGCGAGGCCGGCACCACGCGCGCCAGCACGCCCACCCTGCCCCTGCGCGACGTGGAGACCAGCCTGATCCGCAAGGCCGTGGAAGACGCGCGCGGCAACGTGGCCCAGGCCGCCCGCAACCTGGGCATCAGCCGCGCCACGGTCTACCGCAAGCTCGGTCAGCGCGGCTGAGGTTCGGGGCCACCTCGGCAGCCCGGAAGCTTCGTGGCGCTGCCACCTAGAATCAACCCATGCCCTGGCCCAAGCTCCCTTTTCCCCGAGCCCACTCGACGTCCACCTCGCCCTCAGCCAAGGTGTCGACAGGCGCAGGATTTGAGCCGCTCGCCGAACGCGCGCAGATTGCCGAGACCTTGCTGGCCAGCTCGGCTCGCCTGATGATCGGGCGCAGGGAGCTGGAACTGGTGCGCGGTGTCTGCGAGGCCATGTGCGGGGTGAGCGGGCACATCCGTCTGGCCTGGACCTGGTTCGGAGAAGAGCAGGCCGACATCATCCGGCCCCAGGCCTATGCAGGGGCGGCCAGCGACTATGCCGCGACGCTGACCATCCGCCGCAGTCTGCTGACCGAACTGGGCCCCGCATTTCGCACACTGGGTGGAGATCAGCCGCAGGACTTCAGGATCTCGCGCTGGTCTCTCTTCGGACCCTGGCGTGAAGTCGCTCGGACGCACGGGGTGCGCAGCGTGATGGCGGTGCCGCTCAAGTCCAGTTTCAATGGCATGGGCGGCATCTTCGTCATCTATGCCGACCGGGAACACTACTTCCTGGACGTGGGCGAGAGCCTCTTCACCGCCATCGGTGAACTGTTCTCCTCGGTGCTCACCGCTTCGGCGGAGCGCGCGGCGCTGGAGCAGGCGGCCAACCACGACGCGCTCACTGGCGTGCTCAACCGCCACGCCTTGCCCATCATCGAGCGTCGCCTGGTGCGCCGCTCGCTGTTCGATCCCCAGTCCTACGTGCTGCTGATCGATGTGGACCACTTCAAGGCCATCAACGACACGCTGGGCCATGCCCGGGGCGACGAGGTGTTGCGCAGCATCGCCCAGACGCTGCGCAACACGCTGCGCCGCGACGACAGCGTGATGCGCTGGGGCGGCGAGGAGTTTCTGGTCTGTCTGCCCAACACCCGGCGCGAGGACGCTCTGGTCGTGGCCGACAAGCTGCGCCTGTCCGTGGTCGGCGCGGGTAGCACCCCACCTGTCACGGTCTCGATTGGCATCGCCGAAGTTCTGGCGGACCGTCCCTTGGGCGCTGCCATCGAGATTGCGGATCAAGCGCTGCTGGCGGCCAAGGCAGCCGGCCGCAACCGGACCGTCTTCAGGGACTGAACCGGCGCCGGCCCGGCCTCGCCCGTGCTCGTCCCGCCAGACAGGGCCTCGTCTTCAGGCCAGGCCTTCGGCCTTGAGTGCGGCCTGCACGGCCGGGCGCGCCGCCACGCGGGCCAGGTAGGCCTTGAGGTGGGGCAGGCCGCTGATGTCGATCTTCACGAACTTGGTCCAGCCCACCACGGTGAAGAGGTAGGCATCGGCCACGCTGAAATCGGCCCCCATCACATAGTCCTGGCCGGCCAGCTGCTCGTTGACCCAGGCCAGGCGGCGCGCGATGTTGGCGCGGCAGGTCTCCTTCCACTCCTCGGGGGCGGTCGGGTTGAACAGCGGGCTGAAGGTCTTGTGCAGCTCGGTACCGATGAAGGTCAGCCAGCTCTGCAGCTGGTAGCGCGCCAGCGTGCCGTTGGCGGGCGCGAGCTTCTTGTCGGGGTGCTGGTCGGCCAGGTACTGGACGATGGCCGGGCCTTCGGTCAGCACGGTGCCGTCGTCGAGCTGCAGCGCGGGCACATAACCCTTGGGGTTGATAGCCAGGTAGTCATCGCCCGAACCGGTCTTCTTGCCCTTGAGGTCGACGGTGTCGGTCTCGTACTGGAGGCCCAGTTCCTCCAGCACGATGTGGGGGGACAGGGAGCAGGCGCCGGGTTTGAGAAAGAGTTTCATGAGGAGTCTCGCAGTCGGATGGAAAGGGCCGGCGCGTCCGGCCGGCCCGGTTCCGGAGTGTAGAGACTTGGGCGATTTCGTGCACGGGACGGCAGGCCGCAGGGCCCGGGAGCCCGTCAGTGCCGATGGCGGTGATGGATGTCCGGGTAATGCGGATGCTTGTGGGTCAGCGCCTCGTGCCGGTGGTGGTGCGTGTGCGGTGCCTCGCCCTCCCAGGCCTGGTCATGCGCATGCTGGTGGTGTTCGTCATGCACGTGCCGATGGCTGTGTTCCAGCGGCTCGTGGGTGTGCGCATGCTCGTGCCGCTCGCTCAGGTGCAGCCAGACCCCCAGCCCCATCAGCGCCGCGGCCAGCCAGAACGCCGGCGTGGCGCTTTCGCCGAGCAGGCCCAGCGCCACCGCGGCGCCGAGGAAGGGCGCGGTGGAGAAATACGCCCCGGTGCGCGCCGTGCCCAGGCCGCGCAGCGCCAGCACGAAGCAGACCAGGCTCAGGCCGTAGCCCAGCAGTCCCAGCAGCAGGCTCAGGCCCAGCGTCTGCACCGCGGGCAGGGTCGCGCCCAGGGCCAGGGCCAGCGTGGTGTTCACGCTGCCCGCGATGAGGCCCTTGGTGCTGGCGATGAAGAGCGCATCGGAGGCGGCGACCCTGCGCGTGAGGTTGTTGTCGATGGCCCAGCACAGGCAGGCCGCAGCAATCGCCAGCATCCCCCAGGCGCTGCCGGCTCCGTCCTGCCCGCCGGGCCAGGACAGCAGCGCGCCGCCCGCGACGATGGCGCCCATGCCCAGCACCACCCGCCGGTCCGCGTTCTCGCGAAAGACCCACCAGGCGATCAGGGCCGTGAGCACCGCCTCCAGGTTGAGCAGCAGCGAGGCCGCGGCAGCGCTGACCTCGGCCAGGCCCAGCAGCAAGGCCACCGGCCCGAGCACACCGCCAAAGAAGACGGCCCCGAGCAGCCAGGGCCAGTCGCCACGGGCCAGCCCCGAGGCCTTCCAGCCCTGCCCGTGCAGCAAGCGCGCCAGCCCCAGCCCGATCCCGCTGCCCAGGTACAGCAACCCGGCCAGCAGCACCGGCGGCTGCTCGCCCAGGAGCAGCTTGGCCAGCGGCGTGCTGGCCCCGAACAGGGCTGCCGCCAGCAGGGCGTAGAGGACGGCGGACATCACCGGGGGGCTCGCAGCGTGCCGGGCGTCACTTGATCGTGTAGCGCACGGTGACGGTCTTGCCGCCCACGCCGTTGATCACGGCCACGGCACGCGCGCCTTTGGGCAGCTGCGCGCCGGCAGCCAGCAGGCGGTCGCCGGCCACGCCCAGCGGGTAGTCGGTCTTGACGCCGCCGGCCAGCACGGTGAGCTTGCCGCTCAGGCCCGCGGGCGCCAGGGGCTTGCCGTGATCGTCGATGTAGAGGGCCACGCCGGCCGGCTGCTGCACCAGCTCGAAGCCCAGGTCCTGGGCCTCCTGCACCTGGCCGCCATGCCGCGCCTTGACCTCGCCGTGCGCCCAGGCCGGTCCGCCCGCCACGCCGGCCAGGGCCAGCACCACCGTCATCAGGAATCTGTTCATGCTCGTCTGCTCCATCGTCTGCGGCGCACTTCACAAGGGGCGGCGCCGCGCAGCCCCGGGGTTCAGTAGGACTCCTGCGCGCGGGCCGCGGGCTCGCCCGGCCGGTCCTCGGCCAGCAGGCGCTGCAGCGGTCGCTCGCCGACCAGCCAGAAGAGTACCGGCGTAAGCAGCGTATCGAGCAGCGTGGAGCTGACCAGGCCGCCGAAGATCACCACCGCCACCGGGTGCAGGATCTCCTTGCCCGGCGCATCCGCCGCCAGCAGCAGCGGTGTGAGCGCGAAGGCCGCCACCAGCGCCGTCATGAGCACGGGCGTGAGCCGCTCCAGCGAGCCACGCACGATCATGGCGGTGCCGAACTGCTCGCCCTCGAACTTGCACAGGTTGATGTAATGGCTGATCTTGAGGATGCCGTTGCGCGTGGCGATGCCCGCCAGCGTGATGAAGCCCACCATGGACGCCACCGACAGGTGCACGCCCGCGATCCACATGGCGATCACCGAGCCGATCAGGGCCAGCGGGATGTTGGCCATGATGATCCCTGCGAGCACCGTCGAGCGGTAGCGCGTGTAGAGCACGAGGAACATCATGAGCAGCGAGACCAGGGACAGCACCAGGATCAGCTGGGTGGCAGCCTCCTGGGCCTGGAACTGGCCCTCCAGGCTGATGAAGGTGCCCGCCGGCAGCTGCATCTGCGCGATCACGCCGCGGATGTCGGCGATCACGTGCGCCATGTCGGTGCCGTCGGTGTTGGCGTAGACGATGATGCGGCGGCGCCCGTTCTCGCGCCCGATCTGGTTGGGTCCGTCGCCCTCCTCCACCGTGGCGATGCTGCTCACGGGCAGGCGGCCGGCCGGGGTGTCGATCAGGGTGCGCGCCAGGTCCTGCGGGCTGCGCTGCGCATCGGGCAGGCGCAGCACCAGCTCGTAGCGGCGCGCGCCATCCACGATCTGCGCCAGGTGCGCGCCGTCGGTCAGGGCCTGCAAGGCGGCAATCGCCTCGCCCGGCGCCAGGCCGGCCTGGGCGGCGCGCGCGTAGTCCAGCCGCACCGTGATCTGCGGGATCAGCACCTGCTTTTCCACCGTCAGGTCCACCAGGCCGTGGGCCTGGCTCAGGGACGCGCGCAGCTGCTCGGCCAGGCCGCGCAGGGTGTCGAGGTCGTCGCCGTAGATCTTGATCGCGATCTGCGCGCGCACGCCCGAGAGCAGGTGGTCGAGCCGGTGCGAGATCGGCTGGCCGATGGCCACCTGGGCCGGCAGCACCGACAGGCGCCGGCGGATCTCGGCCAGCACCGCCTCGCGGTCACGCGCGCTGTGCCTGAGGTCCACCTCGATCTCGGTCGAGTGCACGCCCTCGGCATGCTCGTCGAGCTCGGCCCGGCCCGTGCGCCGCCCCACCTGCACCACCTCGGGAACCTCGCGGATCAGGCGCTCGGCTACCGCGCCGACCTGGCTGGACTCGGCCAGCGAGGTCCCCGGGTTGAGCAGCAGCGAGATCACCAGCGAGCCCTCGTTGAAGGGCGGCAGGAAGGAGCGCGCCATGAAAGGCACCGAGGCCGCCGCCAGGCCCACGCCCACCGCCGCGGCCAGCACCAGCGTGCGCGCATGGCCGAAGGACCAGTGCAGCAGCCGCGTGTCCTGCCGCTTGAGCCAGGCCACCAGCGGGGTGTCGCCGTGGTCCAGGCGCTTCATGCGCGGGAGCAGGTAGTAGCTGAGCACCGGCGTGACCGTCATCGACACCAGCATGGACGCCAGGATGGAGACGATGTAGGCAATGCCCAGCGGGGTGAACAGCCGCCCCTCGATGCCCGGCAGCGCGAACAGCGGCACGAAGACCAGCACCACGATCAGGGTGGCGTAGACGATGCCCGTGCGCACCTCCACGCTGGCCTGGCGCACCACCTCGAACACGCTCAGCGGCTGCGCCGCGCCGCGGTTCTGCCGCAGCCGGCGCAGGATGTTCTCCACGTCCACCACCGCATCGTCGACCAGCTCGCCGATGGCGATGGCCAGCCCGCCCAGGGTCATGACGTTGATGGACTGCCCCAGCAGGTGGAACACCAGCGCCGCCACTGCCAGCGAGAGCGGAATCGCCAGCAGGGAGATCAGCGTGGTACGCGCCGAGAGCAGGAAGGCGAACAGCACGATGGCCACCATGATGGCGCCGTCGCGCAGGGCCTCGCTGACGTTGCGGATCGAGGCCTCGATGAAATCCGCCTGGCGGAACAGCACCTGCGGCGCGCTCAGGCCCGCGGGCAGTCCCTGGCGCAGCTCGGCCAGCGCCGCCTCGATGCCGGCGGTGAGCTGTACGGTGTCGGCCGTGGGCTGTTTCTGCACGCTCAGCACCACGGCGGGCACGCCGTTGTAGCCCGCGTCGCCGCGCCGCAGCGCCGGGGCGTAGCGCACCGTGGCCACCTGCTGCAGCTGCACGGGCCGGCCCTGGCGCCAGGCCACGGCCACGCCCGCCAGGTCTTCCACGCGCTGGGTGCGGCCCACGTGGCGGATCAGGTACTCGCGGCTGTTGAGGTCGATGAAACCGCCGCCCGCATTGGCGGCAAAGCCGCGCAGCGCCTGCTCCAGCTGGCTCAGCGTCACGCCGAACTGCGCCATGCGCGCGGTGTCGGGCTCCACGCGCAGCTGCCGCACCTCGCCGCCGATGGGGATGACCTGCGACACACCGGGGATGGACAGCAGGCGCGGGCGCAGCACGAAGTCCGCGTAGTCGCGCGCCTGCATGGGCAGGCCCTCGGGCAGCGCGCCGCCGGCTGCCTGCAGCGGCAGGGCGATGAGCATGATCTCGCCCATGATGGACGAGACCGGGCCCATCACCGGCGTCACGCCCGCGGGCAGGCGCTCGCGCACCAGGGCCAGGCGCTCGGCCACGAGCTGGCGGTTGCGGTAGATGTCGGTGCCCCAGTCGAACTCGGCGTAGGCGATGGACAGGCCCACGCCCGAGATCGAGCGCACGCGCGTCACGCCGGGCATGCCGTTGAGCGCGATCTCGATCGGAAAGGTCACCAGCTGCTCCACCTCCTGCGGCGCCATGCCGCCGGCCTCGGTCATCACGGTGACCACGGGCTTGTTGAGATCGGGGAAGACATCGACCGGCGTACGCCAGGCCGTCAGGGCCCCGTACACCATCAGCAGCGCGGCCAGCGCCATCACCATGAGCCGGTTGCGCAGGCTGGAACGGACGATCCAGTTGAACATGGTCCGCCCCTTACCTGATCTGCGCAATCAGCGGCGCACCCTGCACCACCACGCGCTGGCCGGCCTGCAGGCCCTGGGTCACCACCACGGTCCGCGCATCCAGCGCCTGGGCCTGCACGGGCTGCGCCACGAAGCGCTCGGCGCTGGTCTTGACCCAGACCACCGTTTCGTTGGCCGGGTTGCGCACCACGGCCTGCGCCGGCAGCACCACGCCCTGCACCCGCTCGCGGAGCTGCAC
>JAYNNS010000010.1:0-22505 GCA_038112835.1 Curvibacter sp.
CCTCCGATGAAGGTGCCGCATTTGTGGTGAACCGAGGGGTCGCCGATGAGTAGCATCACGGCTACCAGATGGCAGAGCCTTCGAGACCAATCGCAAGGCCCAGGCATTCTGGTTGAACGCGTAGACCCCGAGATTCCCGGCTGTCTAATGGGTGTGGACGGCGATGGTCATCTATACCTGATGATCGCTATCGGCGAGGAACCATTTGAACTGCCTCCGGCACTGGAGGCCGTGGCAGTCCAGGTCATAGAGACCGATCGCGCCTATCTGAACGTATGCGCGAAGGTCCACTACGAGATGATCTTCACCCCGATGGCGAATCAGATTTTCGTCGGTGTATCGGTCCAGGGGCGAAAGCCTATTGATGTGGTTACCGAGACCATAGAAGAGTTCCGTGGTGCCCTCAAGCCATTGAAACCAGATCTCACTCTGAACGAGCAGATCGGCCTGTTCGGCGAGATCTGGGTACTGCGCAACGTCCTCATCCCTAGCATCGGAGCTCAGGCGTGCTTTATGTGGAGCGGTCCTGACTCGGAACGACATGACTTCATCGGGAACAACGCACACATTGAGGTCAAAACAACGACTAGGTCGGAAGACAGGCATGAGATCTCCCGTATGGATCAACTACGGGCGCCTGAAGGAAAACGGCTGTTGTTTGCATCCATCCAACTCGAAAGATCTGAAAGGGGCGAAAGCACTCTTGCGACACTGATTGATGAGGTGGTCGCGGCTCTTGGCGTTGACGGAAAAGCCATTGATGCCTTTGAGTCACGCCTGTCAAAGATGCGCTGGCACGATGGCCTTCGACAGTCAAGTGAACTGAAGAAGTTCAACTTGCGGGATGCCCAATTCTTTGAGGTTGAGGGATCGTTTCCCCGACTACCAGACAACTATGTTCCCCCACGGGGAATTACTGCGATCAAGTACACGATTGATATTTCATCAAGACCGGTCCTCGACCGCCTCATTGTTGATCAAATCATTAAATCCATGTAATGCCTGACGCCCTAGTTAACATCAGAGGGTCAAACGAAAAACGCCGCCAGTGTTTCCACTAGCGGCGTTTGTCATGTATCGATTGGTCGGTGTGAAAGGATTCGAACCTTCGACCCCTTGCACCCCATGCAAGTGCGCTACCAGGCTGCGCCACACACCGATCGAGCCTTGAATTATAGCCGAGGAATTGGGCCTTTCCTGAGGGCCGGGCTGATCAGTCGCGATCAGACGCTGTCGGCCAGCAGGTCGCGGATTTCGGTGAGTTCGCGTTTGACGAGGTGCAGCTTGTCGTTGGCGGCGGGGTCTTCGTCGTCCACTAGCTGGCTCTCGCTGAAGTCGTCCAGGTCGCTGGGTTCGTTCATCTCCAGCACGTCCACGCCTTCGAGCATGACCTCCCCGGCGCGCTTCTTGTCGC
Source organism: Curvibacter sp. (assembly GCA_038112835.1). Classification (GTDB taxonomy): domain Bacteria; phylum Pseudomonadota; class Gammaproteobacteria; order Burkholderiales; family Burkholderiaceae_C; genus Hylemonella. Next base: position 1,415 of record JAYNNS010000010.1, read on the forward strand.
GCTCGGCGGCCAGGATCTCCTGCATCTTGTTGCGGGCACCGCTGATGGTGAAGCCCTGGTCGTAGAGCAGGTCGCGGATGCGGCGGATCATCAGCACCTCGTGGTGCTGGTAATAGCGGCGGTTGCCGCGCCGCTTCATGGGGCGCAGCTGGGTGAACTCCTGCTCCCAATACCGTAGCACGTGAGGCTTGACGCCACACAGGTCGCCGACCTCACCGATGGTGAAGTAGCGTTTGGCGGGGATGGGCGGGAGTGCTTTCTCCATTGAAATCAATGTGATACGCGAGAAAGCTGCAAGGTTACTCTAAGTGCCGGGGCTTGCCAAGGCTGGATGGCGCTTTTTTGACAATCGCTGCTTTTTAGCGTTTCCGCCGGCCACGCCGGAAATGATTTTGCTGCGCCGCAGCAGACTGTCTGGAGGCCGGCCACGGGCATGAAAAAGCCCCGGTGGATGGCCGGGGCTGGGTAGGCAGAGCCCAGACGATCTGAGCCCGAACGGGAGAGCAGGCTCAGCCGGAGAACGCCGGTCAGGCGGCCGTGCGGGCCGCGCTGTTGCCGGTGCCCTGCTCCTGGATCTGCTCCTTGAGCTTGTGGCTGGCGTGGAAGGTGACGACGCGGCGTGCCTCGATGGGGATGGCTTCGCCGGTGCGCGGATTGCGGCCCGGGCGCGGGGCCTTGGTGCGGATCTGGAAGTTGCCGAAGCCCGAGATCTTGACGTCGTTGCCGTTGACCAGGCTGTCGGCGATCAGATCGAAGAAGGCGTCGATCATGTCCTTGGACTCGCGCTTGTTCAACCCGATCTGCTCGAACAGCAGTTCGGCCAGCTGCGCCTTGGTCAGCGCAGGTGTTTCCAGACTTTCGACCGTGATTTCCATGGTGGCTCCGCCGTCTCGATGTATTCGTGTTCTCGCGTATCCATTCAGGCGCGCAGACGCGCGCCCACCTGTGCCTGCAGCGTGCCCAGCACGGCCTGCACGGCGCTTTCGATCTGCTCTTCCGTCAGCGTGGCCTCGTCGCTGTTGAGCGTGAGACGCACGGCCAGGCTCTTCTCGCCCTCGGCCAGGCCACCCGCAGGCTGGCCGGGCTTGGCGCGATAGACGTCGAACAATACCGCATTTCGCAGCAGGCCCTGGTGGGGCGCAGCCCAGAGGGCTTGCATCAGGGCGGCATGGCTCACCTTTTCGGCGACGATGACGGCCAGGTCGCGCTCCACCGCCTGGAACTTGCTCATGGCCTTCAGCGCCGGCACGTCGCGGGCCAGCACGGCGTCGAGTTCCAGCTCAAACAGCACGGGCGTTTGGGCCAGCTCGTAGCCCTGGCGCCAGCGCGGATGCAGCTCGCCCACATAACCGATGGCCTGGCCGTCCAGCAGCACGCGCGCGCAGCGGCCCGGGTGCATGGCAGGATGCTCGGCCGCCTCGAAGACGGGCTGGCGCGGGGCCAGCAGGGCTTCCACATCGCCCTTGACGTCAAAGAAGTCCACGGCGCGTTCCTTGGCGGCCCACTGCAGGCTGTCCACACCGCCGCTGGCCAGGCCGGCCACACGCATGGGCTGGGCAAAGCCGGCCACGCTGCCGTGGCTGTCAGCCACGGCAGCGTCACGCAGGAAGACACGGCCCAGCTCGAAGACGCGCACGCGCTCGGCCTTGCGGTCCAGGTTGAACTTGAGCACCTGCAGCAGCGAGCCCAGCAGCGAGGAGCGCATCACGCCCATCTGGCTGGCGATGGGATTCATGAGCTTGATGGGGTTGGCGTTGCCGGCGAGTTCATGCTCCCAGCGCTCGTCCACGAAGCTGTAGTTGATGGTTTCCTGGTAGCCCAGGGCGGCCAGCTGGCGGCGCACAGCAAAGGGGCTGCGTTGCGCCTCCAGGCGGCTCTTGGGCACCACGGGCGCCAGCGGCGGGGTGTGGGGCAGCTGCTCGTAGCCGACCAGGCGCGCGACTTCCTCGATGAGGTCTTCCTCGATCTGCAGGTCGAAGCGGTAGAGCGGGGGCGTCACCGTGATGGTCCCCTGCCCTTCGGTCAGCGGCAGACCGAGACGCTTCAGCGCATCGGCGCACTGCGCCTGCGTCACCGGCATGCCGATGACCTTGGCCGCGCGCGCCACGCGCAGCGTGACAGGCTGGGCCGTGGGCATCTTGACGGGGTGGTCGTCGATGGGGCCGCAGGCCGTCTCCGGCGTGCCGCAGATCTCGACGATGAGCTGGGTGATACGCTCGATGTGTTCCACGGTCAGCTCGGGGTCCACACCACGCTCGAAGCGGTGGCCGGCGTCGGTGGCGAAGTTGTAGCGGCGCGACCGGCCGGCTATTGAACGCGGCCACCAGAAGGCGGCTTCGACGTAGACGTTCTTGGTGTCGTCGGACACGGCGGTGGCGTCGCCACCCATGATGCCGGCCAGGGACTCGACCTGGCGGTCGTCGGCGATCACGCCGACTTCCGCATCGACCGTGACGGTGTTGCCATTGAGCAGCTTGAGCTGTTCGCCCGGCTTGCCCCAGCGCACGTCCAGCGTGCCGTGGATCTTGTCCAGGTCGAAGATGTGGCTCGGGCGGCCGACCTCGAACATCACGTAGTTGGAGATGTCGACCAGCGCCGTCACGCTGCGCTGGCCGCAGCGGGCCAGGCGGTCCACCATCCACTGCGGGGTGGCAGCCTGGGTGTTGACGTTGCGCACGATGCGGCCCGAGAAACGGCCGCAGAGCTCGGGCGCGCTGATCTTGACGGGCTGCTTGTCGGACAGCTTGGCAGCCACAGGTTGAATAGCCGGCGTCTTGAGCGGTGCGCCGGTGAGCGCGGCCACTTCACGCGCCACGCCGTAGACGGACAGGCAGTGCGCGAGATTCGGCGTGAGCTTGAGCGTGAACAGCGTGTCGTCCAGGTTCAGGACCTCACGGATGTTCTGGCCGATGGGCGCATCGGCCACCAGCTCGAGCAGGCCGCCGTGGTCCTCCGAAAGCTTGAGCTCGCGGGCCGAGCACAGCATGCCCTGGCTTTCCACGCCGCGCAGCTTGCCCAGCTTGATGAGGAAGGGCTTGCCGTCATCACCCGGGGGCAGCTCGGCGCCCACCAGGGCGCAGGGGACCTTGATGCCCACGCGCGCATTGGGCGCGCCGCAGACGATGTTGAGCAAAGCGCCCTGCCCCACGTCCACCTGGCACACGCGCAGGCGGTCGGCGTTGGGGTGTTGCACGGCCTCCTTGATTTCACCGACGACGATCTGGGAGAAAGGCGGGGCCACGGGGCGCAGCTCTTCCACCTCCAGGCCGGCCATGGTCAGCGTGTCGGCCAGTTGCTGGGTGGAGAGCGGCGGGTTGCAGAATTCGCGCAGCCAGGACTCGGGGAATTGCATGGTGTCTGTCTTCTTGTCAGGTCAGGCTGGGTTCAACGGAATTGCGAGAGGAAACGCAGGTCGCCGTCGAAGAACAGGCGCAGGTCGTTGACGCCGTAGCGCAGCATGGTGAAGCGGTCCATGCCCATGCCGAAGGCGAAGCCGATGTATTTCTCGGGGTCCAGGCCCATGTTGCGCACCACGTTCGGATGCACCTGGCCGGAGCCGGCCACCTCCAGCCAGCGGCCGGCCAGAGGCCCCTGCTGGAACTGGATGTCGATCTCGGCGCTGGGCTCGGTGAAGGGGAAGAAGCTGGGGCGGAAGCGCAGCACCAGGTCCTCGCGCTCGAAGAAGGTGCGGCAGAACTCGGTGAAGACGTACTTGAGGTCCTTGAAGCTCACGTTCTCGCCGATCCACAGGCCTTCGCACTGGTGGAACATGGGCGAGTGCGTGGCGTCGCTGTCCACACGGTAGGTGCGGCCCGGCGCGATGACGCGGATCTCGGGCATGCTATCAAGGCCCCCACGCTCTCCCGCTGCGCGTGGGCCGCTGCCCCCCGAGGGGGCCCTCGCCCCTTGGGACGGCCCGGCGGGGCTCACACCCTTCTCCGTCTTGGCTTTCCACGCGGCCACGTGCTGCAGGGCGTGGCGTACCTGCACCGGGCTGGTGTGGGTACGCAGCAGGTTGGGCGCCTTGGCGCTGCCGCCTTCGACGTAGAAGGTGTCGTGCATGGAGCGCGCGGGATGGTCTTCGGGCGTGTTGAGCGCGGTGAAGTTGTACCAGTCGGCCTCGATCTCGGGGCCCTGGGCCACCTCGAAACCCATGGAGCCGAAGATGGCCTCGATGCGCTCCATGGTCAGGCTCACGGGGTGCAGGCCGCCGGCACCGCGCGCGCGGCCCGGCAGGGACACGTCCAGCGCCTCGGCCTGCAGCTGCTTTTGCAGCTCGGCATCGGCCAGGGCCTGGCGACGGGCGTTGAGCGCGCCTTCGATGGCCTGCTTGGCCACGTTGATGGCGGCGCCACGGGTCTTCTTCTCTTCCACGGACAGGGCGCCCATGCCCTTCATGAGTTCGGTGATGCTGCCGGTCTTGCCCAGGAAACGCGCCTTGGCGTTCTCCAGGTCGGCCGGGGTGGTGGCCTGCGCAAAGGCGGTCTGTGCGCTGGCGACGATGGCGTCCAACTCGTTCATGTTGTGTAGTCCGTTGGGTGCAAAGTGATCGGGGCAGCGCAGCACCAGCCACGCTCTCCGGATCGCCCTGCGCAATGAAAAAGGGCCAAAGCTCTGTGCTAGCTTCGGCCCTCTTGTCTTGTGCATGAGACCCGCCACCAGGGCGGCGGGCCCGGCGTGAAGATCAGGCAGCCAGCTTGGCCTTGCCTTTCTCCACGAGGCCAGCAAAAGCGGCCATGTCGTGCACGGCGATGTCGGCCAGCACCTTGCGATCGATCTCGATCTGGGCCTTCTTCAGGCCGTTGGCGAACTGGCTGTAGGTCATGCCGCACTGACGGGCTGCCGCGTTGATACGGGCAATCCACAGCTGACGGAAGACACGCTTCTTGGTACGGCGGTCACGGTAGGCATATTGCCCAGCCTTCATCACCGCCTCTTTGGCGATGCGGAAGACGTTACCGCGGCGACCGCGGAAGCCCTTGGCAAGGGCGAGAACTTTCTTGTGACGGGCGCGGGCCGTTACACCACGTTTGACGCGAGGCATGTGTTACTCCTTGTTCGTCGTTGATTACAGGCCCTGGCCGGGCAGCATCTGTGCCATGCGACCCATGTCGGTCGCGTGCACGTTCACCGCACCGCGCAGCTGGCGCTTGTTCTTGGTGGTCTTCTTGGTCAGGATGTGACGCTTGAAGGCTTGACCGCGCTTGACGGTACCACCGGGACGGACGCGGAAGCGCTTCTTGGCCGCGCTCTTGGTCTTCATCTTGGGCATTGCAATGCTCCTTTACCTTGTGCTCGCGAGGCGTCTGGAAACCTTTTCCAGCCTTGTAGGCCCCGAGCCACTTCTGAAGTGGCGGGCTGTGACCCCCACCACCTGTTCGGCGGTGGGTTGCCCCACCGGCCACGCCGCGGGTTGGACCCCGCTGCGTTTCGGGAAAGCTCTCGCCTTCCCGGCATGTCCTGCCGGTTCTACAACCCGCAGGAAAAACTCAACCCTGTGCCACTTCGGCGGCGGCCTTGGGCGCCGCAGCGCCACCGGCCTTCTTCTTGCCCGGCGCGATCATCATGATCATCTGCCGGCCTTCGAGCTTGGGGAACTGCTCGACCACGATCAGGTCCCCCAGATCGGCACGCATGCGGTCCAGCATGGCCATGCCCAGCTCCTGGTGCGTGATCTCGCGACCACGGAAGCGCAAGGTGATCTTGCACTTGTCACCCTCTTCCAAGAAGCGCTTGATGTTGCGCAACTTGATGTTGTAGTCCCCATCGTCGGTACCGGGCCGGAACTTGATTTCCTTGACCTCGATGACCTTCTGCTTCGCTTTCGCTTCAGCGGCCTTCTTCTGCTCCTGGTACTTGAACTTGCCGTAGTCCACCAGGCGGCAGACGGGAGGATTGGCGGTGGCCGCGATCTCGACCAGGTCCACATCCATCTCGCCTGCCAGTCGCAGGGCCTCTGCCAGACTCATCACGCCCATGGGCTCGTTTTCCGGGCCCGACACCCGGACTTCGGGTGCCATGATTTCACGGTTCAGGCGGTGCTTGCGCTCTTCGCGCTGGCGACGATCACGAAATTCAGTAGCGATGGTTCAATTCCTTGTTCAGAGTGCCGCCGGGGCGGCGCGAGCCACCCCACTGCGCGCCTGAAGACTGCCTTACTGCCCCTGGGGAGCCGGTTCGACGGACTTGTGAGCGATGTCGGCCGCGACGAGTTGCACAAAGGCTTCGAGGGACATCACACCGAGGTCTTTGTTACCCCGGGCACGCACTGCGACGGCGCCTGCTGCCTTCTCCTTGTCGCCCGCGACCAGGATGTAGGGCAGCTTTTGCATCGAATGCTCGCGTATTTTATACGTAATTTTCTCGTTGCGCAGGTCCGTCTGGACCCTAAGTTCTTGATTTGGCAACGATTTCTTCAGTTTTTGGGCGATTTCCTGGCAGTAATCGGCCTGGGCGTCGGTGATGTTGAGCACCGAAACCTGTACCGGCGCCAGCCAGGTGGGCAGCGCGCCGGCGTGTTCCTCGACTAGGATGCCGATGAAACGCTCGAGGCTGCCCAGGATGGCCCGGTGCTGCATGACGGGGCGGTGGCGGTTGCCATCCTCCCCCACGTACTCGGCGTCCAGGCGCTCGGGCATGGAAAAATCGACCTGGATGGTGCCGCACTGCCAGTGGCGGCCGATGGCGTCCTTCAGGGTGTATTCGATCTTGGGGCCGTAGAAGGCGCCGTCGCCCGGGGAGATTTCGAACTGGCAGTTCGCGGCCTTGAGGCTTTCCATCAGGGCGGCCTCGGCCTTGTCCCACAGGGCATCGGAGCCGATACGCTTCTCGGGCCGGGTGGCGACCTTGTAGATGATGTCGGTGAAGCCGAAGTCCCGGTAGACCTTCTGCAGCAGGGCCGTGAAGGCCACGCACTCGGGCAGGATCTGGTCTTCGGTGCAGAAGATGTGACCATCGTCCTGGGTGAAGCCGCGCACGCGCATGATGCCGTGCAGGCCGCCCGTGGGCTCGTTGCGGTGGCAGGCGCCGAACTCGCCGTAGCGCAGCGGCAGGTCGCGGTAGCTCTTGACGCCCTGCTTGTAGATCAGGATGTGGCCCGGGCAGTTCATGGGCTTGAGCGCGTAGTCGCGCTTCTCGCTCTCGGTGGTGAACATGTTTTCCCGGTACTTGTCCCAGTGACCGGTCTTCTCCCACAGGGCCTTGTCCAGGATCTGCGGGCCCTTGACCTCCTGGTAGCCGTTGTCGCGGTATACCTTGCGCATGTACTGCTCGACCTGCTGCCAGACCGTCCAGCCCTTGGGGTGCCAGAAGACGGTGCCGGGGGAATGCTCGTCGAGGTGGAACAGGTCCAGCTCGCGGCCGAGCTTGCGGTGGTCGCGCTTCTCGGCCTCTTCCAGCATGGTGAGGTACTGCTGCAGCTCTTCCTTGCTGGCCCAGGCCGTGCCGTAGACGCGCTGCAGCATCTCGTTGCGGTGATCACCGCGCCAGTAGGCACCGGCCACCTTCATGAGCTTGAAGTGCTTGAGCTTGCCGGTGCTGGGCACGTGAGGGCCACGGCAGAGGTCTTCGAACTTGCCCTCGCGGTAGAGGCTGACGTCTTCACCCGCCGGGATGCTGGCGATGATCTCGGCCTTGTAGTGCTCGCCCAGGCCCTTGAAATGGGCCACGGCCTCGTCGCGCGGCAGCACGCGCCGCTCCACGGGCTCGTCCTTGGCGGCGAGCTCGGCCATCTTCTTCTCGATGGCGACCAGGTCTTCGGGGGTGAAGGGGCGCTTGTAGGAGAAGTCGTAGTAGAAGCCGTGCTCGATGACCGGGCCGATGGTGACCTGGGCCTCGGGAAAGAGCTCCTTGACCGCGTAGGCCAGCAGGTGGGCCGTGGAGTGGCGGATCATGTCCAGGCCCTCGGCGTCCTTGGGCGTGACGATGGCGAGGGCCGCGTCGCGCTCGATGCGGTAGCTGGTGTCGACCAGCTTGCCGGCATCGGCAGGCTCACCCGCGAGCCGGACCTTGCCACCCAGGGCGGCCTTGGCCAGGCCGGCGCCGATGGAGGCGGCCACCTCGGCCACCGTGACCGGGCCGGGGAAATCTCGTTTCGAACCGTCGGGGAGCGTGATCTGAACCATGGTTGTCGCTTCTGGAAATGAAAAAGGCGCGGTGTTTGCCGCGCCTTGTTGAATCTGAAAGTACCTGGCGCCCAGGGGCGCGCGGACTAGCAACCCCGGAGACCTCTGTCGCTGGCGGTGGTAGTTCGCGGTGTCATAACCAGGGTGCCTTTCTCGCTCTTGCTGGGGGCCTCGCAAGCCCGAAGGCCCTGATTCTACCTGAGGCCCCACGATACCGGAGGCCGCAAACGACAAGGCCGGCGAGCTTGCGCTCCCGGCCTTGCGTGACGACAGGGGCTGCCGGGGCCCGGCAGCGAACTCAGGCGGCTTCCGCCACCGAGGCGTGGATGGTCGCGGCCTTGCGGTTGCGCTCGAGCCAGCCATTGATGAGCTTGACAGTCTCGCTCACCGAGGGATGGCACAGGCCCTTCTGTTCGGCCACGAGCTTGACCAGCAGATCGATGCGCTCGATGTCGGTGGAGCCGGCAGCCAAGGCCCGCGCCGCGGAAGACGGCTTGAGCAGGCCGGTGCCGGCGGCGGCGTATTTGTCGAAGGGCACCATGTCGTCGCGCGAAGCCCCCAGCAGCACGCAAAGGGAGACCACCCACTCGTAGACTTCACGCGAGGTCTCCAGGTCGCCGTGCACGGCGTCCTTGATGGCGCGCATGCCGTCGGCCTGCACGCAGCGGTAGTTTCCGGTGAGCAGCATGGCCCACTTGGCCAGCGGCACGAAGATGGAGTCGTGCACCTTGAGCTTGACGGGCAGGTCCAGCGCCTCGCCGCTGACCGTGAGGCGGGCCGCGGCGATCTCGGCCTCCATCTGCTCGAGCATGGCGGTGTGGACGGAGTTGGCGAAGCCGGCCACCTTGAAGTTGGTGGGCAGGCCGACCTGCAGCACATTGGGCTTTTCCTCCGGCGGGCGGAAGGCCTGCGGATCGGGGCTGCACAGGGTCATGAGGCCGGGCTCGAAGCCTTCCCAGACGCTGGGGTCGTGGTAGCAGGCGCGCAGGGCGTTGGCGTCCAGGCCGGGAATGCGGGCCAGGTAGGGCAGCGGGGGCATGTTCATGATGGACATGCAGGGCACCTTGGCCTGGGCGATGGCGCGCATGAGTTCGCGCACGCCGCGGGCGCTGTACTGGGGCTCCTGCATGGCCAGGCAGACGAGGTCGTACCGGGCGGGCTGGGCCGTCTCGGGCGTGACGGCGTCGAGCTGGCCCGGCAGCGTGCGCGAGTCGATCTCGACCAGGCCTTCGCGCCCCTTGACGGGCATGCGCACCCGGGTGCCTTCGCGGTTGATCAGCTCGGCCGTGTCCTTGCGGCAGACCAGGCTGACCGCGTGGCCGGCCATCAGCAGCTTGCTGGCCAGCAGGCTGCCATACGAAGCGCCCAGGATCAGGACCTTGTACTTCTTGCTCATGATGTTTTCCTTTCGGATCTCCAGTTTTTGAAATCGTGGGGCCCGGGCCGGTCAGATCGTTGTTCTGTTGTGCCTGCTTCGGCGAGCGCGTGTTGTGGAATGTAGGGAGATGAATGAATAAGGTAAATTAAATATTTCTACTCGTAATCAGAAAGAATTCTTATGGGTTGGCGTTCCGTATGCCCGCCGACCCCAGCCTTCCTTTTGATTGCGAGCCCGCGGCTGGCGCCGCGGGCCGCCGTCTGTGTGACGGAGTCTTCCTCGGGTGGGTGATCAGTGGAACTGCTCTTCCTCGGGTGGGTGATCAGTGGAACTGCTCTTCCTCGGTGGAGCCGGTCAGCGCGGTGACGCTGGAGCGGCCGCCCTGGATGACGGTGGTGACGTCATCGAAGTAGCCGGTGCCGACCTCCTGCTGGTGCGACACGAAGGTGTAGCCCCGGTCGCGGGCGGCGAACTCGGGCTCCTGCACTCGCTCGACGTAGGCGGACATGCCACGCTTCACGTAGTCCTGCGCCAGGTCGAACATGTTGAACCACATGCTGTGGATGCCGGCCAGCGTGATGAACTGGTACTTGTAGCCCATGGCGCCGAGCTCGCGCTGGAACTTGGCGATGGTGGCGTCGTCCAGGTTCTTCTTCCAGTTGAAGGAGGGCGAGCAGTTGTAGGCCAGCATCTTGCCCGGGTGCACCTTGTGCACGGCCTCGGCGAACTTCCTGGCGAAGTCCAGGTCGGGCGTGCCGGTCTCGCACCACACCAGATCGGCGTAGCGGGCGTAGGCGTTGGCGCGGGCCACGGCCTGGTCCAGGCCCTTGCGGGTCTTGTAGAAGCCCTCGACGGTACGCTCGCCGGTCAGGAAGGGCTTGTCGATCTCGTCGTAGTCGGAGGTCAGCAGGTCGGCGGCCTCGGCGTCGGTGCGGGCGATCACCAGGGTGGGCACGCCCATCACGTCGGCGGCCATGCGCGCGGCGATCAGCTTCTGGCAGGACTCACGGGTGGGCAGCAGCACCTTGCCGCCCATGTGGCCGCACTTCTTGACGGAGGCCAGCTGGTCCTCCCAGTGCACGCCGCCGGCGCCGGCCTTGATCATGGCCTTCATCAGCTCGAAGGCGTTGAGCACGCCGCCGAAGCCGGCTTCAGCGTCGGCCACGATGGGGGCGAAGTAGTCGATGTAGTCCTTGTGGCCGGCGTCGATGCCCTTGGCATGCTGGATCTCGTCAGCACGGCGGAAGGTGTTGTTGATGGTCTCGACGACCTTGGGCACGGAATCCACGGGGTACAGGGACTGGTCCGGGTACATGGAGGCGTAGGTGTTGTTGTCGGCCGCGACCTGCCAGCCCGAGAGGTAGATGGCCTTGACGCCGGCCTTGACCTGCTGCATGGCCTGGCCGCCGGTGAGCGCGCCCAGGCAGTTCACGTAAGGCTCGTTATGCAGCAGGTCCCACAGCTTCTCGGCGGTACGTCGGGCCACGGTGTGCTCGATGGGGAAGGAGCCGCGCAGGCGCACCACGTCGGCGGCGCTGTAGCCGCGCTCGATGCCTTTCCAGCGCGGGTTGGTGGCCCAGTCCTTTTCGAGGGCGGCGATCTGTTGCTCACGGCTGAGTTGTTCGGTCAGGGTTTGCGGCATGGTGTGACTCCTGGTGGCGGGTAGATGAAACCGGTCGACTCTGGTGGGCCCGAGGCCCGAATCGATGGCTTCACTCTAAGTCTTGTAGAAGAGTTTTTTCACCTCTTGTGTCTTATAGAAGACATTTTTTTATTCATTTAAAATCAATGACTTAAGATTTAAATTTCTCAATGCGATATTTAATATCTCGTATTGAGAAAAAATGCTGCATCGCATCAGCGTCGTTTTTCGTAATACGGGAAGATATCGGATGACGTGAAATCGCCCCTCATCCCGGGCGGGGCGGACGTGCCGCTGCGGGCAGGCTCGATGCGGCGCAGTCAGCGCGACTGCACCCAGTCGCCGCTGGCGATGCGCGGACAGCCCAGGACACGGGAGGCTGCGGCCTCGTAGACCAGGCAGCGCAGCACCCGGTCACGCACCCGGACATCGAGGTGGCGACGCTGGTACTCGCCGCTGGGCACGGGAGCCACCTCCTCGATCACGTCGAGCTGATGCTCCAGCGCCGGGGTGATGGCGTAGACCTCGCCCTGCACCCAGGCCTCACCGCCCAGGACCAGACCGGGATAGGCCCCGAGGTCGTAGAGCGTGCCGCGGATGCGCGCCCTGCCCTGCAGACGTGGCGCCGGCTGCAGGCGGTTGATGTCGTTGATCTCGCCACGACGCAGCGTGCCGTAGACGAAGACGTGCAGTTCCTGGGACATGAGGGACTCGTGACGGATCATGAGCACCGGCAGGCCATCCGCCGGGCGCCTGCATTGTCCTCGCTGTCGAGGGAAAACGGGACACCCTCCCTCTGGCGCCCCCCTGTGCTTCGGTCCTCTGCATGCGCGAGGAGGACAACGCCCGAGGAAGAAGTCGGCATCGCCCGAGAGAGAAGTCGGCCTCGCCCGAGGGAAAAAGCGCCTCGCACGAGGCGGCGCCCCTCTGGAAACGCGATGAAAAAAACAACATCCCCGAGGGAAAAAACGCATTTTTCGCTTGGAGCGGCGTTTTTTCTCCTATAGCATCCGGGATACCAGCGAGGAAGCAGTTCCATGCTGGTGATTAATCAACTTCTAGAAGAGGAAATTCAATCATGGCAACTGCAAAGAAGAAGGCTCCGGCCAAGAAGGCCGCCGCGAAAAAAGCTCCGGCCAAGAAGGCCGCTGTGAAGAAGGCCCCGGCCAAGAAGGCCGCCGCGAAAAAAGCTCCGGCCAAGAAGGCCGCAGTGAAGAAGGCCCCGGCCAAGAAGCCGGCAGCGAAGAAGGCTCCGGCCAAGAAGGCCGCTGCGAAGAAGCCCGCCGCCAAGAAGGTCGCGAAGAAAAAGGCTCCCGCCAAGAAGCGCACCCCCAACGCCGCGTTCATGAAGCCCCTGACCCCGAGCGCCGCCCTGGCTGCCGTGGTGGGCTCCAACCCGCTGCCGCGCACCGAGGTGGTGAGCAAGCTGTGGGCCTACATCAAGAAGAACGGCCTGCAGGACAAGGTCAACAAGCGCAACATCAACGCCGACGACAAGCTCAAGGCCGTCTTCGGCAAGGCCCAGGTCACGATGTTCGAACTGGCCTCCCTGGTCGGCAAGCACCTGAAGTAATTCGGGCCTGCCCTCATGAAAAAGCCGGCGTCAGCCGGCTTTTTTCTTGCCCGCACGGCCGCCTCGAAACGCTCAGGGCTGTTGCCGCGCCAGCGCCGCCTGGGTGATGGCGCCCAGCGTGCCGCGCGTGGTGATGACCTCGGGGTCCAGCATGACCTCGATCAGCGTGCCCTCGGGCCGGGCCAGGGCCGCCCGCACCTCGGCCTCGAACTGCTCGGTGCGCGTGACGCGCGCGCCGGCATAGCCATAGGCGCGCGCCAGGGCCACGAAGTCCGGGTTCTGCAGCTGGGAGCCGCTGACATGCTGGGGGTACTCGCGCTCCTGGTGCATGCGGATGGTGCCGTACATGCCGTTGTTGAGCAGCACGATGATCGTCCTGGCGCCGTGCTGCACGGCCGTGGCAAGCTCCTGGCCGTTCATGAGGAAGTCGCCATCGCCGGCGATGGTGAAAGCCATGCGCCCCTGGGTGATGGCTGCGGCAATGCCCGCAGGAACGCCGTAGCCCATGGCGCCGCCGGTGGGAGCCAGCTGGGTCTTGTCTCCGTGCGCCAGGCCGCGGTAGCGCCAGTAACGGTGCACCCAGCTTGCGAAGTTGCCCGCACCGTTGGTGACCACCGTGTCCTCGGGCAGCAGGCGCTGCAGCGTGGCGATCAGGCCGGGCATGTCGATCGGCCCCGGCAGGGCCTGGGGCTGCAGGTTGGCCTGGTAGTCGGCGTGGGCGGCCGCCGTCCACGCCTCCCAGGGCAGGCTGGGCGGGGCCGCGAGCACCTCCAGCGAGCGGGCGGCGGCGTTCATGGTGGCGTTGAGGGCCAGGTCGGCCTGGTAGACGCGGTTGAGCTCCTCGGCGCTGGCATGGATGTGCACCAGCTTCTGCTTGGTGCGCGGCGCGCTCAGCACGCTGTAGCCGCCGGTGGTCATCTCGCCCAGGCGCGGACCGATGGCGAGGATGAGGTCGCTCTCCTGCACGCGCTGCGCGAGCCGGGGGTTGGGCGCGATGCCCAGGTCGCCCGCGTACTGCGGGTGGCGGTTGTCGAAGGTGTCCTGGAAGCGGAAGGTGTTGGCCACGGGCAGCTTCCAGTTCTCGGCGAAGCGCTGCAGGGCTTGGGCGGCCTGCGGGGTCCAGCCACCGCCGCCGGCCAGCACCAGGGGCCGCCGGGCGGCCAGCAGCATCTCGCGTAGGGTGCGCAGCGCCTCCGGGTCGCTCCAGGCCGGCACCGGCTCGACGCGCGGCAGCGGCGCCGCGTCCACGGCCTGCGTGAGCATGTCCTCGGGCAGCACCAGCACCACGGGGCCGGGGCGGCCGTTCATGGCGGTGGCGAAGGCCCGCGCGACGTACTCGGGAATGCGGCGCGCGTCGTCGATGCGCTCGACGCGCTTGGCCATGCCCTTGGTACTGGGGCCGAAGAAGGATTCGTAGTTGACCTCCTGGAAGGCCTCGCGGTCGCGGGTGTCGCTGGCCACGTCGCCGACGAAGAGCACCATGGGGGTGGAATCCTGGAAAGCCGTGTGCAGGCCGATCGAGGCGTTGGTGGCGCCGGGCCCGCGCGTGACGAAGCACACGCCGGGGCGGCCCGTGAGCTTGCCGTGCGCCTCGGCCATGAAGGCGGCCCCGCCCTCCTGCCGGTTGATGACGAAGCGGATCTGCTGCCGGTAGGCATGGAAGCCGTCGAGCACGGCCAGGTAGCTCTCGCCGGGGACCCCGAAGGCGTGGGTCACGCCCTGGGCGATCAGGCATTCGACAAGCAGGTGTCCGGCGATCTGTGAGGCCATGTGTGTTCCGTCCGAGTGAGAGGGAGGGTGTGCGGGCCGGACGATTATCCTTGCCCGCTGGCCGCGGTCACCGCAATGGCGCACCGTTGCTTGATTTAATTCACCAATCAGTTAAATTCCAGCCATGCCCAAAGCCAAGCCCGCCCCGGAAGAGACCCGCACGCGCGACGCCGACCGCTCCCAGCAGACCATCCTGCTGGCCGCACGCGACGAATTCGCGCAATACGGGCTGGCCGGCGCCCGCGTGGACCGCGTGGCCGAGCGCGCAGGACTCAACAAGCGCCTGATCTACTACTACTTCAGCAGCAAGGACGAGCTCTTCCTCGCGGTGCTGGAGGCGGCCTACGCCGACATCCGCGCCGCCGAGCAGCAGCTGCACCTGGCGGACATGCCGCCGGCCCAGGCCATCCGCCGCCTGACCGAATTCACCTGGGAGTACTACCTCGCGCACCCCGAGTTCCTCACCCTGCTCAACAGCGAGAACCTCGAACACGGACGGCACCTGGCGCACTCCACCCGCGCGCGCAAGACCAACCTGCCGCTGATCGAGACCCTGGCCGAGATCCTGGAACGGGGCCGGCGCGAGGGCGTGTTCCGCGGCGGCATCGACGCCATGCAGCTCTACGTCTCGATCGCGGGCATGGCGTATTTCTATCTCAACAACAAGCACACGCTGTCGGCCATCTTCGGCCGCGACCTGATGACCCCCAAGGCCCTGCAGGAGCGCCTCTCCCACATGAGCGACGTGATCCTCGGGTATGTCCTGAGGGACTGAATTTCCCGGGGGCTTGACGAGCCGCCCCGGGTCTTCCTAGAATGCCTCTATTCACCTTTTGGTGAATTAAATCCCGGACGCCGGAGCCGCACGCAGATGCGGTGGCGCGCCACGGTTGTGTGCACCCGCCCTAACCCAGGAGACATTCATGAAGACCCGCTTCCGACTTGCCCTTGCCGCGCTGGGCTGCCTCGCCGCCCTGCTGCCTGCGGCCGCCAGTGCCCAGGCCGGCTACCCGAACAAGCCCATCCGCGTGATCGTGCCCTTCGCCGCCGGCAGCACGACGGACCTGATCGCCCGCGCCATCACCGACAAGATGAGCGCCAGCATGGGCCAGCCCGTGGTGGTGGACAACCGCGGCGGCGCCAGCGGCACCATCGGCCAGGCCGCGGTGGCCACGGCCGCGCCGGACGGCTACACGCTGATGATCCACTCGTCCTCGCACACCGTCAGCCCCTCGACCTTCGCCAAGCTGCCCTTCGACACGGTGGCCGACTTCGCGGGCATCACGCCGATCTCCTCGCTCTCCAACGTGCTGGTGATCGCACCGTCGAAGAACATCAAGACCCTGGGCGAGCTGCTGGCCGCCGCACGCGCCAAGCCCGGCAGCCTGAATTTCGCCTCCGCCGGCCAGGGCAGCGCCACCCACCTGAACGCCGAGAAGTTCAAGATGGCAGCCAACATCCAGGCCACCAACATCCCCTTCAAGGGCTCGGCCGAAGCCGTGACCGAGGTGATCGCGGGCCGCGTGGACTACTACTTCTCGCCCGTGGCACCGGTGATCGGCCAGATCAAGGGCGGCCAGCTGCTGGCCCTGGCTGTGGGCTCCCCGCAGCGCACCAGCGCCCTGCCCGATGTACCCACCACCGCCGAAGCGGGCGTGCCCGGCTCGGAATTCAACTTCTGGATCGGCATGATGGCCCCGGCCAAGACCCCGCGCGACATCGTCAACCGCCTGCACGACGAGGTGCTCAAGGCCCTGGCCTCGCCCGACGTCAAGGAACGCTTCGCCAAGATGGGCGCCGACGCCTGGACGCTCAAGCCGGAGGCCTTCGACGCCTACATCAAGAACGAGATCGCCAGCAACGCCGTGCTGGTGAAGGCCGCCGGCCTGCAACCCCAGTGATCCCCTCCGGGGACGCAGTGCGTCCCCGGCCTGACTGAGACCGAAAGAGAGAAGCTTCGAACATGCCTACCCAACGACTCGGCATCATCATGCACGGCGTGACCGGCCGCATGGGGATGAATCAGCACCTGATCCGCTCCATCGTCGCCATCCGCGCCCAGGGTGGCGTGACCCTGTCCAACGGCGACAAGGTCATGCCCGACCCCATCCTGATCGGCCGCAACGCCGAGAAGATGGAGGCCCTGGCCAAGGCGCACCACATCGCGCGCTGGGGCACGGACCTGGACCAGGCGCTGGCGAACAAGGACGACACCGTGTTCTTCGACGCCGGCACCACGCAGATGCGTCCCCAGCTGCTGGCCAAGGCCATCCGTGCCGGCAAACACGTCTACTGCGAAAAGCCCATCGCGACCAACCTCAACGAGGCGGTGGAGATCGCGCGCCTGGCCGAGCAGTCCGGCCTCAAGCACGGCGCCGTGCAGGACAAGCTCTTCCTGCCCGGCCTGCGCAAGCTGGACATGCTGCGCCGCGCCGGCTTCTTCGGCCGCATGCTGAGCCTGCGCCTGGAGTTCGGCTACTGGGTGTTCGAGGGTGACCTCCAGCCCATCCAGCGTCCGAGCTGGAACTACCGCGCCGAGGACGGCGGCGGCATGATCCTGGACATGATGTGCCACTGGCGCTACGTGCTGGACAACCTCTTCGGCGAGGTCAAGTCCATCACCTGCCTGGGCGCCACCCACATCCCGCAACGCTGGGACGAGGCCGGCAAACCGTACCAGGCCACTGCGGACGACGCCGCCTACGCCATCGCCGAACTCGTGGGCCACAACGGTGAGCCCGTGATCGCCCAGCTCAACATGTCCTGGGCCACGCGCGTCAACCGCGAGGACCTGGTCACCTTCCACGTCGACGGCACGCACGGCTCGGCCGTGGCCACCCTCACCGACTGCAAGGCCCAGAGCCGCGTCAACACGCCACGCCCGGTGTGGAACCCCGACGTGAAGCAGACCATGAACTTCACCGAGCAGTGGCAGGAAGTCCCGGACACCCAGGTCTACGACAACGGCTTCAAGATCCAGTGGGAGCATTTCATCCGCCACGTGGTGGAGAACGAGCCCTACAAGTGGACGCTGCCCGAAGGCGCCAAGGGCGTGCAGCTGGTGGAAGCCGCGCTGCAGAGCTGGAAGGAGCGCCGCTTCGTCGACGTGCCTCCCCTGAAAATCTGAGCCCCCGAGGTGCCCGCGGCACCACCCCCTCCAGGAGGCGCCACCAGCGGCCCGGCCCCGCCGGGCCCGCGGTGGCTCTCGAAAGGAAAACTCCATGCCCTTATCCATCACGCTGCCCACCCGTTCCGGCACGCTGGAGAACTACACCCTGAGTGGCAGCACCCCGGTGCAGCCCGCCGGCAAGCCGGCCTTCAACCGCATCGCCTACTCGGCCGCCCACGTCGTGGCCGACCCGCGCGCCGCCATCGATCCCTGGCTGCAATGCGCCGTGGACTGGGATGCGACCATCGCCTACCGCCGCCGCCTCTGGTCCCTGGGCCTGGGCGTGGCCGAGGCCATGGACACGGCCCAGCGTGGCATGGGCCTGGACTGGCCGACCTCGCTCGAACTCATCCGCCGCTCGCTCGATGCCGCCAAGGACATGCCGGGTGCCCTGGTCGCCTCGGGCTGCGGCACCGACCACTTGGTACTGGACGACGTCAAGAGCATCGACGACGTGATCCGCGGCTACGAGCAGCAGATGGAAGCCATCGAGAAGCTCGGCGGCAGGCTCATCGTCATGGCCAGCCGCGCGCTGGCGCGCGTGGCCCAAGGCCCGGCCGACTACGAGAAGGTCTACGACCGCATCCTCACGCAGGCGAAACAGCCCGTGGTGCTGCACTGGCTGGGCGACATGTTCGACCCGGCGCTGGCCGGTTACTGGGGCACACGCGACCTGGACCGCGCCATGGACACGGCGCTGGCCATCATCACGGCCCACGCCGACAAGGTGGACGGCATCAAGATCTCCCTGCTCGACAAGGACAAGGAAATCGCCATGCGCCGCCGCCTGCCCGCACGCGGTGGTGCCGACGGCCAGGGTGTGCGCATGTACACCGGTGACGATTTCAACTACGCCGAACTCATCGCCGGTGACGGGGCGGGCCCTGCACGCGTCCACGGCCAAAGCGACGCTTTGCTGGGCATCTTCGACGCCATCGCCCCCGCCGCCAGCGCCGCCCTCGGCGAACTCGCCCAGGGCAACGTCGAGCGCTTCCACGATATCCTGGGCCCCACCGTGCCGCTGTCGCGCCACATCTTCGCGGCGCCCACGCGCTTTTACAAGACGGGCGTGGTCTTCATGGCCTGGCTCAACGGCCACCAGAGCCACTTCACCATGGTGGGCGGCCAGCAGAGCACGCGTTCGCTGGTGCACTTCGCGGAGCTGTTCCGCCTGGCCGACGCCGCGAACCTGCTGGAGCAGCCCGAGCTGGCCGTGCACCGCATGAAGACCCTGCTGGCCCTGCACGGCGTGGAATGAACATGCGCGACTTCAGCCTGGACCACCGCTGGCTCTCGATCAACACCGCCACCGTGCGCAAGCAGCACGGGGCGGAAATCCCCTTGTCGCGCATCATCGACCAGTGCGCGGCGCACGGCATCCGCGCCATCAGTCCCTGGCGCGACCAGGTCGCAGCCGTCGGCCTGGACGCGGTGGCGCGCCAGCTGCGCGCCCACGGCATCGAACTCTCGGGCTACTGCCGCGGTGGCTTCTTTCCCGCCCCCGACGCGGCCGGCCTGCGCGCCGCGCTCGATGACAACCGCCGTGCCATCGACGAGGCCAAGACGCTGAACGCACCCTGCCTGGTACTGGTGGTCGGCGCCCTGCCCGGCGCGCTCCAGGGCCAGGCCGCGTACAAGGACATCGGCCGCGCGCGCGGCGAGGTGCGCGACGGCATCGCCGCCTCGCTCGAGTACGCACGCGAAGTCGGCATGCCCCTGGCCATCGAGCCCCTGCACCCCATGCAGGCGGCCGACCGGGCCTGCGTCAACACCCTGGAGCAGGCGCTGGACCTCTGCGACGCACTCGACCCGCAAGGCAGCGGCATGCTGGGCGTGGCGCTCGACGTCTACCACTGCTGGTGGGACCCCAAGCTCGAACAGCAGATCGCGCGCGCCGGACAAGGACCGAAGAAACGCGGAGCATCCCGCCTGCTGGCCTACCACGTCTGCGACTGGCTCACCCCCACGCGCGACCTGCTGAGCGACCGCGGCATGATGGGTGACGGCGTGATCGAGTTGCGCAAGCTGCGCGGCTGGGTCGAGCAGGCCGGCTACGCGGGCTACAGCGAGGTCGAGATCTTCTCCGAGCTCGACTGGTGGAAGCGTTCCGGCGACGAAGTGCTCGACACCTGCATCGCGCGCCACTGCAGCGTGGTCTAAACCGCCGCCAGGGTGCGGCGCGTGCGCCGCACGCGCAGCGCCGTCACCACCAGCGTGAGCTGCACCAGGGCCAGGCCGACGAAGAGCGCGCGCCAGGCCTGCTGGTCCATGAGCAGGCCGAAGATCAGCGGCGAGACCGCCTGCCCGATGTCCAGGCCCGAATACACCACGCCATAGACACGGCCGCTGGCGTTCTCGGGCGTGGAGCGCTTGATCAGCAGGTCGCGCGAAGGGCCGGCAAAGCCGGCCGCAAAGCCCATGCCGGCAAAGAGCACAGGCACCGCCAGGGCCGGCAGCGGCGCCAGACCCAGCAGCAGCGAGATGCCCGCGGCCACGGCAAAGCCCGTGCCCACCACCCGCTCGCTGCGCGCCGGGTCCGTGGCCAGGAAACCGCCCACGACCATGCCGCTGGCGCTGGCCACCATATAGGCCGTCAGGCACACGGCCACCAGTTGCAGGGGCACGGCGTGCAGCTGGCGTGCCGCCTCGGGAGCAAAGGCCTGCACCACGCTCAGTGCCACGGCGAAGACGAAGAAGAAGGCGAAGCACATCCACACCGCGGGAATGCGCAGGAAGTCCAGGCTGCCCTCGGCCGCAGCGCCGGGGGCAGCGCGCACGGGCGCCGTGGGGGCCAGCGCCAGGCGACGCGCCTGCCAGACGCAGAGCAGCAGCACCGCCACGATGAGCAGCCCCGCCGCCGCCAGCGCCACACGCCAGGAATACAACAGGGTCAGCGGCACCAGCAGGGCCGGTGCCACGGCCCAGCCCAGGTTGCCGCTGATGCCGTGCACGCTGTAGGCATGGCCCAGGCGCGGGGCGCTGACCTTGCGGTTGATCAGGGTGTAGTCCACCGGGTGGAAGACCCCGTTGCCCAGGCCGGCCACGACGGCGCACAGCATGAGCAGAGGGTAGCTGGTGCTCGCCGCATAGCCGAAGGCCGCCAGCGCCAGCAGGCCCAGGCCGGCGTAGAGCACGGGGCGCGGGCCGTAGCGATCCACCCAGAAGCCCGAGAGCGTCTGCACGGCGCACGAGACGACGAAGAAGATCGTCATCAGGAAACCGAGCTCGGCATAGCTGGTGTGGAAGGACTCCTTGAGCCAGGGGAACAGCGGCGGCAGCAGGAGCTGGCTGAAGTGGCTGCAGAGGTGGGCGACGCCGATCAGGCCGATCAGGCTGGCGTCCTGGCGCAGGGGGACGGGCGGGGCCGCAAGGCTGGCAGAAGACATGCCGTCATCGTAATCGAGCCCGGCCACCACCCGGGCAGCGTGAACTATTG
>JAYNNS010000011.1:0-22234 GCA_038112835.1 Curvibacter sp.
GCGCGATCTGTGCGCCGGTGTATGCATGCAGGGCCATGCCGAGAAAAGGCAGCAGCGGGTAGACCACCGAGAGCAGCCACCAGACCCGCTTGCGGTCGCGGTATTGCACGCGGCCTAGCTGCGGATCGTCGGCGACATAAACCTGGCCCATGCGCTCCATTCCTGTGGGGATGCCGCCCATTATGGAGGGCCGAAGGGGGCGGATCAACGCCCCGCGAGCTGCACCCTAGAACTTGCGAAGAAATCGTAGCGAGCGGCCCGAGCGCAAGGCGGACGGAGCGCAGGAACCGGAACGTACTTCAGGTACGTGAGGATTCCGAGCACCGCCCAACGCGGCGATCGGGTCGCGCAGTAGATTTATTCGCAAGTTCTCAGTGGTGGTGGCCGTGGGCGCCGTGCACGTGGCCGTGGGCGATTTCCTCCGCGGCGGCGGCACGCACGTCGAGCACCGTGAGCGCCACGCGCAGGGCCTGGCCCGCCAGCGGATGGTTGCCGTCCAGATGCACTTCCTGGCCCTTGATCTTCTGGACAGTGAAGACATGCACATGGCCATCTTCGCCGCGGCCTTCGAGCTGGCCGCCGACCGTGACGCCCGGCGGAAACTGGGTCTTGGGAATGACCTGCACCAGGCTTTCATTGCGCTCGCCGAAGGCATCGGCCGGCTGCAGCTCCAGCGTGACCTGGTAGCCCGGCTCCTGCCCTTCCAGGGCTTGTTCGACCTTGGGGAAGGTGTTGCCGTAGCCACCGTGCAGGTAGGCGCTGGGCTCCTTGCCGTCTTCGAGCAGCTTGCCCGTGGCCAGGTCCGTGATGCGGTAGCGGAGGGTGACGGCGGTGTCTTTGGTGATCTTCATGGTAAAGGCCGGCTTCTGCAGCAGGCGCCGAGAAATGAAATAATTGCGCCATTCTCCCAGAGGAACCAATTATGAGCGACACCCAGCGACGCATTGCCGAACTCGTCAAGAACAACGACATCCTGCTCTTCATGAAGGGCAGCGCCAGCTTTCCCATGTGCGGCTTTTCCGGCCGCGCGATCCAGATCCTGAAGGCCAGCGGCGTGGATCCGAAGGCCCTGGCCACGGTCAATGTGCTGGAGGACGACGAAATCCGCCAGGGCATCAAGGAGTTCAGCAACTGGCCGACCATCCCCCAGCTCTACGTCAAGGGCGAATTCATCGGCGGATCGGACATCATGATGGAGATGTACGAGAGCGGCGAGCTGCAGAAGGTGCTGGGCACGGCCTGACCCGCCCGGCTCCGTCACCGGCCACCGCCAGCCTTCGTGCTGCCGGTGGCTTTTTTGCACCCGGACGTTCCATAAAGGCGACAAGGACCCCGCTGCTCCTGGGATTCCCGTCTTGAGCACGGGCACGGCTTGTGCTTGAATATTTTCACGTGAGAAAGTTTCCGGATGGAGTGAAGCATGGCGTCGCATTCCCTGGTCCCGCAAGGCCCCACCTTCCGTCTGCCGATTGCGCGCATGCGCAGCGTGTTCCAGCCCGGCGAGGTGGAACGTAAGCTCGCCAAGCTGACGGAACGGGAACACGAGAGCCTGCGCAGCACCTACCAGCGCATGCTGGAGCGCGGCCCCGAGCGCTTCCAGGTCAAGCCCGCCGGGCTGCCCGACATGAGCGCGCTCTACGACGACCTGCCCAACTTCACCGAGGTGCTCGACGATGTGAAGCGCCACGTGGCACTGAGCCAGGACAGCCGCGACGGCCTGGAGCTCACCCCCATGCTGCTGCTCGGCCCCCCGGGGATCGGCAAGACACACTTCGCGCGCCAGCTCGCGGACCTGCTGGGCACGGGCATGAGTCTGGTGCCCATGAGCTCGATGACGGCCGGCTGGCTGCTCTCGGGTTCGTCCTCGCAGTGGAAGGGCTCGCGCCCGGGCAAGGTCTTCGAGACCCTGGTCGACGGGCAGTACGCCAACCCGGTGCTGGTGGTCGACGAGATCGACAAGGCCAGCAGCGACGCGCAGTACGACCCGCTGGGCGCACTCTACAGCCTGCTGGAGCACGACACGGCGCAGGCCTTCGTGGACGAGTTCGCCGAGGTGGCGGTCGACGCCAGCCAGGTGATCTGGATCACCACGGCCAATGACGAGCGCAGCATTCCCGAACCCATCCTCAACCGCATGAATGTGTTCACGGTGCCGGCGCCCACGCGCGAGCAGGCGCGGACCATCGCCCAGCGCCTGTATCAGGGCCTGCGCCGCGAGCACGGCTGGGGGGATCGCTTCGCCCCCGAGGCCCCCGACGAGGTGCTGGACGCACTGGCCGAGCAGGCCCCGCGCGAGATGCGGCGCGCACTGATGACGGCGTTCGGCAACGCGCGACTGGCGGGGCGCGACACGCTGGAGCCCGCCGACCTGCCGCGTGCGGGCGGCAGCCGGACGCGCGCGGGCTTTCTGCAGTAGGGCCATCGGCGGGCGGCGCATGGCGCCGCTACACTCGACGGGCACACCGCCCTTCGGGCCCAGCCGCCATGAGTCTCACGCAAAGCCTCTTCATCATCGCCCTGCTGATCGGCGCCAGCGCCTTCTTCTCGATGGCCGAGATGTCGCTGGCCGCCTCGCGCCGCCTGCGTCTGCGCCAGCTCGCCGACGAAGGGGACGCCCGCGCGGCCGCAGTGCTGCGCACCCAGGACGAACCCGGCCACTATTTCACCGTGGTCCAGATCGGGCAGAACGGAGTGGCCATTCTCGGCGGCATCGTCGGCGAAGGTGCCTTCAGCCCCGTGCTGAGTACCCTGCTGGCCCGCTGGCTACCGACGGGCGCTGCCGTCGACGTGGGCTTCGTGCTGTCCTTCGCACTGGTGACCTCGCTCTTCATCGTCTTCTCCGACCTCTTCCCCAAGCGCCTGGCCATGGCCGAGCCCGAGCACCTGGCCCTGCGCCTGCACAGCCCCATGCGCCTGTGCATGAGCGTCTTCAAGCCCGTGGTCTGGTTCTACAGCCGCGTGACCGATACCCTGTTCAGGCTGCTGGGCCTGTCGGCCCAGCGGGACGAGCGTGTCACGCCGGACGACATCCTGGCCCTGGCCGAAGCCGGCGCCCAGGCCGGCGTGCTGGCACGCGACGAGCAGCAAGTGATCGCCAACGTGTTCGAGCTGGACACGCGCACCGTCAGCAGCGCCATGACGGCGCGCGACCGCATCGCCTGGTTCGACAAGAACGACAGCGACGCCATCGTGCGCGCACGCATCACCGCCGAGCCTTTCTCCACCTCCCCGGTCTGCGACGGCGACATCGACCACGTGATCGGCTACGTGGACGCCCAGGACCTGTTCCAGCGCGTCATGAAGAACCAGCCCATCAAGCTGGACGACCCGGCGCTGCTGCACAAGGCCGTGGTGGTGCCGGACCGTCTGACCCTGGCCGAGGTGCTGGCGCAGTTCCGCCAGGCGCACGAGGACTTCGCGGTGATCGTCAACGAATACAGCCTGGTGGTGGGCGTGGTCACGCTCAACGATGTGATGAGCACCGTGATGGGCGATCTGGTGGCCCCGGTAGATGAGGAGCTGATCGTGCAGCGCGAGGAAGGCTCCTGGCTGATCGACGGCATCACGCCCATGACCGACGTGCAACGCGCCCTGGGCCTGGAGCAGCTGCCCCAGCCCGAAGACTACGAGACCCTGGCCGGCTTCCTGATGGTGATGCTGCGCCGCGTGCCGCGCCGCACGGACCGCGTGCAGTGGGGCGGCTACAGCTTTGAGGTGATGGACGTGGACAGCTACCGCATCGACCAGGTCATGGTGACGCGGCTGGCCGTGCCTGCGGCGGACTAGGCTCGGCGGCCGGCGGTACGTCGCGGTACACCCACTGCTTCTGCGCTGCCAAGACCGCGTTCGGATACTGGGGCTTGCCGCGCGAGCCGTTGTAGCGTCCCAGGGCCATGAAGAGATGGCCGCGCTCGCGGTCCAGGTAATGCCGCAGGATGACGCAGCCGAAACGCAGGTTCAGCGGCATGTGGAACAGCCGGCTCGCGTCGCCGTCGCCGATCAGGCGGGCCCAGAAGGGCATGACCTGCATGTAGCCGCGCGCGCCGACCGAGGACACGGCGAACTTGCGGAAATTGCTCTCGACCTGGATCAGGCCCAGCACCAGCGACGTCTCCAGCCCCGCACGCCGGCTCTCGTACCAGACGGTCTGCAGGAAATCGCGCCGCTCCGGCCAGTCGTGGATGCGCTTGCGGAGTTTTTCACTCATGACCCCGAGCCAGCGCAGATAGGCGAGGCGGGCCTCGGTGTCGGTGAAGACGGGGACGGGGGGCGCGGCGTTGGCGATGGCGGCACTGAGCGCCGTACGCACCGAATCCGCCAGCGGCTCCTCGATCTGGCCCCCGGCCCGGGCCCGCGGCAGGCCCAGCAGCCCGGCAACCGCGAGCAGGGCCTGCAGCCCCGCCCGCCGCCGCAGCCCCCGGCCGCCGGTCATGGTCAGACGTCGAGCCAGGACTTCAGCAGGCCCGCGACCTCGGCCAAGGCCACGGGCGTGGCCGCGGCATCACGGCGGTGCTGGTACTCGACCTTGCCTTCCTTGAGCGTGCGGTCCCCGATGGTCACGCGGTGCGGCACACCGATCAACTCCCAGTCGGCGAACATGGCGCCCGGACGCTCGCCTCGGTCGTCCAGGATCACGTCCACACCCGCGGCCCGCAGCTCGGCATAAAGCTGCTCGGAAGCGGCCTTCACCTCGGGGCTGCGATCCGGGTTGATGGGACAGATCACCACGGTGAAGGGCGCGATGGCGTCGGGCCAGATGATGCCCTTGTCGTCATGGTTCTGCTCGATGGCCGCGGCGGGCAGGCGGGTGATGCCGATGCCGTAGCAGCCCATCTCCATGAACTGGGGCTTGCCGTTCTCGTCGAGAAAGGTGGCGTTCATGGCCTTGGAGTACTTGGTGCCGAGGTAGAACACATGGCCGACCTCGATGCCGCGCTCGATGGCCAGCGCGCCCTTGCCATCCGGCGAGAGGTCGCCGGCGACCACATTGCGGATGTCGGCCACGCGGTCGGGCTCGGGCAGGTCGCGGACCCAGTTCACGCCCGTGAGGTGGAAACCGGCATCATTGGCGCCACAGACCCAGTCGGCCATGACGGCCACCTCGCGGTCGGCGATGATGCCCACCGGCTGCTTGAG
Organism: Curvibacter sp.; assembly: GCA_038112835.1. GTDB lineage: Bacteria > Pseudomonadota > Gammaproteobacteria > Burkholderiales > Burkholderiaceae_C > Hylemonella. The sequence goes on from JAYNNS010000011.1 coordinate 5,137, forward strand.
CCCCACGGGGCCCAGGTAGCCGGGTTGGGTGCCGAAGTGCGCGACGATCTCGGCCTCGGTCGCGAAGCGGTAGCCCGCGTCCAGCCCGGGCAGCTTGCCGACCTTGACCTCGTTCATGTCGTGGTCGCCGCGCAGCAGCAGCAGCCAGATGCGGGTCTTGCCGACCTGCTCCTTGTCGGTGATCTCGTCGGTGGCCAGCACGATGGACTTGACCGTGCGTGCCAGCGGCAGGCCCAGCAGCTCGGCCACCTCGGCGCAGGTGCTCTTGCCCGGCGTGGCCACCTTCTGCATCGCCTGGGCCGCAGCGGGGCGCGGCTGTTGCGGCGCCAGGGCTTCGGCCTTCTCGATGTTGGCGGCGTACTCGCTGCCCGGGCAGTAGACGATGGCGTCCTCGCCCGTGGCGGCGATCACCTGGAACTCCTCGCTCAGGTCACCGCCGATGGCGCCGCTGTCGGCGGCCACGGCACGGTAGCGCAGGCCGAAGCGGTCGAAGATCTTGCGGTAGGCCTGCGCCATGACCTGGTAGCTGGCTTTGGCCGAGGCCGGGTCGCGGTCGAAGGAGTAGGCGTCCTTCATGATGAACTCGCGCCCGCGCATCAGGCCGAAGCGCGGACGGCGCTCGTCGCGGAACTTGGTCTGGATCTGGTACAGGTTCTTGGGCAGCTGCTTGTAGCTCTTGATCTCCTGGCGCGCGATGTCGGTCACCACCTCTTCGCTGGTGGGCTGGATGACGAAATCGCGGTCGTGCCGGTCTTTGATGCGCAGCAGCTCGGGGCCCATCTTGCCGAAACGCCCGGTTTCCTCCCAGAGCTCGGCCGGCTGCACCACGGGCATGGTCAGCTCCACGGCGCCGGCGCGGTTCATCTCCTCGCGCACGATGGCCTCCACCTTGCGGATCACGCGCAGGCCCATGGGCATGTAGTTGTAGATGCCGGCACCGAGCTTCTTGATCATGCCGGCGCGCATCATGAGCTTGTGGCTCGCGACTTCGGCGTCGGCCGGGGCTTCCTTGAGGGTGGAGACGAGGAATTGGGAGGCTTTCATGGGGGGCTTTTGCAGGGGCGGGGGAGTCCTCTGGTCTGGCACGGCGCGGGCCGTGCATAATGGACTCAGTTCAAAAATTTGGGGTTGATTATGCTTGACCGGGACGGCTTTCGGCCCAACGTCGGCATCATTCTGCTCAACCAGAGAAACCAGGTTTTCTGGGGTAAACGGATACGCACCCATTCCTGGCAGTTTCCGCAGGGTGGCATCGACCGGGGTGAGACCCCGGAACAGGCCATGTACCGCGAACTGGGCGAGGAGGTCGGGCTCAAGCCCGAGCACGTGCGCATCGTGGCCCGGACCCGTGACTGGTTGCGCTACGAGGTGCCGGACCGCTACATCCGCCGCGAAGCACGAGGCCACTACAAGGGCCAGAAGCAGATCTGGTTCCTGCTCCAGCTCATGGCGCAGGACTGGAACCTGAACCTGCGCGCCACCGACCACCCGGAGTTCGACGCCTGGCGCTGGAACGAGTACTGGGTGCCGCTGGACATGGTGGTGGAATTCAAGCGCGGGGTCTACGAGATGGCCTTGACCGAACTGGCGCGTTTCCTGCCGCGCCAGGACCAACGCAACCGCTACCTGCGTCAGGGCCACCGGCCGCGCGACCACGAGCACCTCCCCCCGGCCAGTCCCATGCCGGGCCAGGGCCTGGAGCTGCCGCCCGGCGCGAGCTTCGATCCGGACCCCCAGTCCGCCCAGCAGCCCGCGACGGATCGGCCCGAGTCACTGGATCGCTGAGCGCTGCGCCGGTTCAGCGGCTCATCAGCACCAGATTGTCCCGGTGCACCATCTCCGGTTCGCCGGTATAGCCCAGCAGCCTCTCGAATTCGCCCGAAGGCTTGCGGCAGAGCAGCCGCGCCTCGGCGCTGGCGTAGTTGGCCAGACCGCGGGCGATCTCCAGCCCCCGCTCGTCACGCACGGCAATGACCTCGCCGCGCGAGAACTCACCCTCCACGGCCGTCATGCCGATGGGCAGCAGGCTTTTGCCCTCGTCCCGCAGCTTGGCGACCGCGCCGGCGTCCACCACCACGGCACCGCGCAGCTGCAGATGGTCGGCCATCCACTGCTTGCGCGCCTGGGTCTTGGCCGTCTGGGCCACCAGCAGGGTGCCGATGGCCTCGCCCTGGCTCAGGCGCACCAGCGCGTCGGGCTCACGGCCCCAGGCGATCACGGTGGAGGCACCCGAACCCGCAGCACGCTTGGCCGCCAGGATCTTGGTGATCATGCCGCCCTTGCCCAGGCTGGAGCCGGCACCGCCGGCCATGGCCTCGAGCGCCGGGTCGCCGGCCTGGGCCTCGTGCACGAACTGCGCCGCCGGATCCTTGCGCGGATCGGCGGTGTAGAGGCCCTTCTGGTCGGTCAGGATGATGAGCGCATCGGCTTCCACCAGATTGGCCACCAGGGCTCCCAGGGTGTCGTTGTCGCCGAACTTGATCTCGTCGTTGACCACGGTGTCGTTTTCGTTGATCACGGGCACCACCCCCAGCTGCAGCAGTGTCAGCAGGGTGGAGCGGGCGTTGAGGTAGCGCTCGCGATCGGCCAGGTCGGCATGCGTGAGCAGCACCTGGGCACTGCCCAGACCGTGGGCCTTCAGGCGCGTCTCGTACATCTGGGCCAGGCCCATCTGGCCCACGGCGGCCGCGGCCTGCAGCTCGTGGATCTCCTTGGGCCGGGTGGTCCAGCCCAGGCGTTTCATGCCCTCGGCGATGGCGCCGCTGGAGACCATGATGACCTCGCGGCCGTCGCGCACCAGGGCCGCGATCTGGCGGCTCCACTCCTCGATGGCGCGCTCGTCCAGCCCCCGACCCTCGTTGGTGACGAGGCTGGAGCCGACCTTGACGACGATGCGGCGCGCGCTGCGCAACACGCCGGATGCGGATTTCTGGTTCATAGAGAAGCTGACAGACGGGCCGGGCATATCCGGCCGCGTTGGATGAATCCGGAGATTCTAGGCGTCCGGCGGGACATCCTTGAAGCGCGGATCGACGTCGACCACAGGCGGCTGCTCGGCCACCTGCTGGATGCGTACCTGTTCGTAGACAGTCTTGACCAGCTGCTCGCAGCCCTCGTGCGTGAGCGCCGAGATCTGGAACACCGGCCCCTTGTATTTGAACCGTTTGACGAAGTCCTTGACCCGCGCCTCGCGCTCCTCGGCCGGGATCACGTCCAGCTTGTTGAGCACCAGCCAGCGCGGCTTCTCGTACAGCGCGGGATCGTATTTCTTGAGCTCGGCGACGATGGCCTTGGCCTGGGCCACCGGGTCGACGTTGTCGTCAAAGGGCGCCAGGTCCACCACGTGCAGCAGCAGACGGGTGCGCTGCAGATGGCGCAGGAAGAGATGCCCGAGGCCCGCCCCTTCCGAAGCACCCTCGATGAGCCCGGGCAGGTCGGCGACCACGAAGCTCTGCTCGGGGCCGACCCGCACCACGCCCAGGTTGGGGTGCAGGGTGGTGAAGGGGTAGTCGGCGATGCGCGGACGGGCATTGGAGATGGCCGTGATCAGCGTGGACTTGCCGGCATTGGGCAGGCCCAGCAGGCCGACGTCGGCCAGCACCTTGAGCTCGAGCTTGAGGCTCTTGCGCTCACCCGGCCAGCCCGGCGTCTTCTGGCGCGGGGCGCGGTTGATCGCGCTCTTGAAACGCAGGTTGCCGAAGCCGCCGTCGCCCCCCTTGCCGATGGTGATGACCTCGCCCGGCGTCAGCAGCTCGTACAACACCTCGCCGGTTTCGGCATCGCTGATGATGGTGCCCACGGGCATCTTGAGCGTGATGTCGTCGCCGGCGGCGCCGAACATGTCCGAGCCCATGCCGTGCTGGCCGCGCTTGGCCTCGAAGCGGCGCGTGTAGCGGAAATCGACCAGGGTGTTGAGATTGGGGTCGGCCACCGCATAGACGTGACCGCCACGGCCGCCGTCACCACCGTTGGGGCCGCCGAACTCCTTGTACTTCTCATGCCGGAACGAGACGCAGCCGTTCCCCCCATCGCCGGCGGCGATGTCGATGAAGGCTTCGTCGACGAACTTCATGATGAGCGGAGATTCTAGGTTCTATAAAGAAAAAACCCTGCGCGGCCGGCGCAGGGTTTCGCGGGAAAGCCGGGCGGCGCTCAGGCAGCCGTGACGTTCACCGTGTGCTTGTTCAGCGCGCCCTTGGTGGCAAAGGACACGACGCCGTCGGCCAGTGCGAACAGGGTGTGGTCCTTGCCCACGCCGACGTTCACGCCGGGGTGGAACTTGGTGCCGCGCTGGCGCACGATGATGGAGCCGGCGCTGACCTGTTGGCCGCCGAACACCTTCACGCCGAGCATCTTGGGCTGCGAATCGCGCCCGTTACGCGTAGAGCCGCCGCCTTTTTTCTGTGCCATGTCTGCTGCTCCTTATGCGGAGATGGCGCCGATTTGCAGCTCGGTGAACTGCTGGCGGTGCCCTTGACGTTTCTGATAGTGCTTGCGACGGCGCATCTTGAAGATGCGAACCTTGTCGTGCTTGCCGTGCGCCACCACCGTGGCTTTGACAGTCGCGCCGGACACCAGGGGCGTACCGACCTTGAGCTCAGCGCCGTTGCCGACAGCCAGAACCTGGTCGATCACGATCTCCTGGCCTACGTCCGCAGCAATCTGTTCTACTTTGATTTTCTCGCCAGCAGCAACACGATACTGTTTGCCACCGGTTTTTATGACCGCGTACATGAATGACCTCTTGGATTGATCCTCTGCGGACGGATTTCCACAGAGCCGGACATTGTAGCATGGTTTGCGATCACTGACATCTCCCGGTCGAAAGGGGTCGCCCCCTTCCTATAATCACCCCATCCTCCCCGCCTCCCTGCCCCGCCGTGAACGCCCCCCAGAACGCCTCCCCGCTCGCCCTGATCGCCGACGACATGCGGGAGGTGGACCGCGTCATCGGGCAGCGGCTGGAGTCCGGCGTCCCCCTGGTGGGCCAGGTCGCGCGCTACATCATCAGCGCCGGCGGCAAGCGCCTGCGCCCCGCCCTGCTGCTCATGACCTGCGGCGCCCTGGGTTACCAAGGCCCGCTGCGCCACACGCTGGCTGCGGTGGTGGAGTTCATCCACACCGCCACCCTGCTGCACGATGACGTGGTGGACGAGTCGACCATGCGCCGAGGCAATGCCACGGCCAACGAGGCCTTCGGCAATCCGGCCAGCGTGCTGGTCGGGGACTTCCTCTATTCCCGCGCCTTCCAGATGATGGTCGAGGCGCAGAGCATGCGCATCATGCAGGTGCTGGCCGATGCGACCAATGTGATCGCCGAGGGCGAGGTCCAGCAGCTCATGAACATGCACAACGCCGACCTGGACGAGGCCGGCTACCTGCAGGTCATCCGCTCCAAGACCGCCAAGCTCTTCGAGGCCAGCGCACGCTGCGGCGCCATCCTGTCCGGGGCCGAACATCGGCTGGAGGAGGCTTGCGCCGCATACGGCCAGGCCCTGGGTACGGCCTTCCAGGTCATTGACGACGTGCTCGACTATGCGGGCGACGCCGCCGTCATGGGCAAGAGCCTGGGCGACGACCTGCGCGAGGGCAAGGCCACGCTGCCCCTCATTGCCGCCATGCAGCGCGGCACCGGGCAAGAGCGCCAGCTCATCCGTCAGGCCATCGAGGAAGGCTCCGTCACAGGCCTGGACGAGGTCATCGCCATCGTGCGCCGGACCGGGGCCCTGGACGTCGCACGCGCCGCGGCTGCGCGAGAAGCACAACGGGCCGTTGACGCTGCCCGCCAACTTCCCCCGGGAAACCACGCCGCCAGTTTGGTACAATTGGCGTCTCAGTTGCTGGAGCGTCAAGCCTGACGCCCCAGACAACGCGAGATGTCGGAATGTAGCGCAGCCTGGTAGCGCACTTCGTTCGGGACGAAGGGGTCGGAGGTTCGAATCCTCTCATTCCGACCAATCTTTTCACCCCCCATTGCTGCGCCCCTCCGCGAGGGAAATCGAAGCAAGGTGGTCATGTTGCGTCGCAACGTCTGCTTGCAAAATGGCGCCTCCCATTCGTTTACATCGGACAGGCAATCGGCGATGATTTGTGGGTTTTCCTTCGGAAATCCCGCAAACACAGCCCATGGCCGCCGTTGATACCGCCATCCACCGCGAGAATGCCCCTGTGGCCCTGCCGGGCCTGGGCCGCGCCCTGATCCTGGCGGGCAAGCTGGAGCAGAAATCGGCCGAGGAGATCTACCGCCGGGCGGCCAGCAACAAGACCAGCTTCATCGCCGAGCTCACGGGCTCGGGGGCCGTGTCGGCAGCCGACCTGGCCCATACCATGTCGGCCGCTTTCGCCGCCCCGCTGATCGACCTCGACGCGGTGGAGACCCAGCGCCTGCCCAAGGAGCTGCTCGATCCGCGCATCTGCCAGGACTACCGAGTGGTGGTCCTGGGCAAGCGCAGCAATCGCCTCGTGGTGGCCACGGCCGATCCCTCGGACCAGGCCGCAGCCGAGAAGATCAAGTTCGCCAGCCAGATGGGGGTGGACTGGGTCATCGCGGAATACGACAAGCTGCTCAAGCTGGTCGAGGCACATGCCACGACTGCGTCCGAGGCCATCGACAGCATCGTGGGTGGCGACATCGAGTTCGACGAGTTCACCACCGAGACCGATGCCGACAGCACCGAGTCCACGACCTCCGAGGTCGAGGATGCGCCCGTCGTCAAGTTCCTGCACAAGATGCTGATCGACGCCATCGGCATGCGCGCCTCGGACCTGCACTTCGAGCCCTACGAGCACAACTACCGCGTGCGCTTCCGCATCGACGGCGAGCTGCGCGAGATTGCCTCGCCGCCCGTGGCCATCAAGGACAAGCTGGCTTCGCGTATCAAGGTCATCTCCAAGATGGACATCTCGGAGAAGCGCGTGCCGCAGGACGGCAAGATGAAGCTCAAGGTCGGCCCCGAGCGGGTGATCGACTTCCGTGTCAGCACCCTGCCCACCCTGTTCGGCGAGAAGATCGTGATCCGTATCCTGGACCCGAGCAGCGCCAAGCTGGGCATCGACGCCCTGGGCTACGACCCGGAGGAAAAGGAACGCCTGCTCAAGGCGATTGCCCGCCCCTACGGCATGATCCTGGTCACCGGCCCGACCGGCTCGGGCAAGACGGTGTCGCTCTACACCTGCCTCAATCTGCTCAACAAGCCCGGCGTCAACATCGCCACGGCCGAAGACCCGTCGGAAATCAACCTGCCCGGGGTGAACCAGGTCAACGTCAACGACAAGGCCGGCCTGACCTTCGCCGCCGCGCTCAAGTCCTTTCTGCGGCAGGACCCGGACATCATCATGGTGGGTGAGATCCGCGACCTGGAAACCGCCGACATCGCCATCAAGGCGGCCCAGACCGGCCACCTGGTGATGTCCACGCTGCACACCAACGACGCGCCAACCACGCTGACCCGGATGCGCAACATGGGCATCGCTCCCTTCAACATCGCCTCCAGCGTGATCCTGATCACCGCGCAGCGCCTGGCGCGGCGCCTGTGCACCAACTGCAAGGCGCCTGCGGAGATCCCGAAAAAGACCCTGCTTGACGCCGGCTTCAGGCCCGACGAGCTTGACGGCTCCTGGACCGCCTTCCGGCCGGTGGGTTGCTCGGCCTGCAACAATGGCTACAAGGGCCGGGTCGGCATCTACCAGGTCATGCCCATCAGCGAGGAGATGCAGCGCATCATCCTGCGCGACGGCTCGGCGCTGGAGATCGCCGAGCAGGCCCAGGCTGAAGGCGTGCGCAACCTGCGCCAATCCGGCCTGCACAAGATCAAGCAGGGCCTGACTTCCCTCGAGGAAGTCCTGGCCGTCACCAACGAATAAACAAACGGGAGCTCAGGGGACATCATGGCAACTGCACAACCCAAGGCCAAGGAGATGGTCTTTGAATGGGAGGGCAAGGACCGCAACGGCAAGATGGTCCGCGGCGAGATGCGTGCCGCCGGCGAGAACCAGGTGCTGGCCTCGCTGCGCCGCCAGGGGGTCCTGCCGGGCAAGGTCAAGAAGCGCAGGATGCGCTCGGGCAAGAAGATCACCCCCAAGGACCTGACGCTCTTCACCCGCCAGCTCGCCACCATGATGAAGGCCGGCGTGCCCCTGCTGCAGGCCTTCGACATCGTCGCCCGTGGCAACTCCAACCCCAGCGTCACCCGCCTGCTCAACGACATCCGCAACGACGTCGAGACCGGCACCTCGCTGAGCACCGCCTTCCGCAAGTACCCGATCTACTTCGACAACCTCTATTGCAATCTGGTGGAGGCCGGCGAGGCGGCGGGTATCCTGGACCAGCTGCTGGACCGCCTGGCGGTCTACATGGAAAAGACCCAGGCCATCAAGCAGAAGATCAAATCGGCCCTGATGTACCCGATCTCGGTGATCGTGGTGGCCTTCGTGGTGATCGCCGTGATCATGATCTTCGTGATTCCCGCCTTCAAGGAGGTTTTCTCCTCCTTCGGCGCCGATCTGCCGGCTCCTACGCTGTTCGTCATCGGAATGAGCGAGTTCTTCGTGCAGTGGTGGTGGCTGATCTTCGGCGGCATCGGTGGCGGCCTCTACTTCTTCTTCCAGGCGTGGAAGCGCAACCGCGAGATGCAGCGAGTCATGGACCGCCTGTTGCTCAAGCTGCCCGTGTTCGGGGTGCTGATCGACAAGTCCTGCATCGCGCGCTGGACCCGCACCCTGTCCACCATGTTCGCCGCGGGTGTGCCGCTGGTGGAAGCCCTGGACTCGGTGGGCGGCGCCTCGGGCAACTCGGTCTACGAGGAGGCCACGGTGAAGATCCAGCAGGAGGTCTCCACCGGCACCAGCCTGACCGCCGCCATGACCAATGCCCACCTGTTCCCGACCATGGTGCTGCAGATGTGCGCCATCGGTGAGGAGTCCGGCTCCATCGACCACATGCTGGGCAAGGCGGCCGATTTCTACGAGGCCGAGGTCGACGACATGGTCGCCGGCCTGTCCAGCCTGATGGAACCCATCATCATCGTCTTCCTGGGCACCATCATCGGCGGCATCGTGGTCTCGATGTACCTGCCGATCTTCAAGCTGGGCCAGGTGGTCTGATGCTGGTATCGCCTGGTTTCGACGCCGGCCTGGCCGGCGTGTTCGGTCTGATGATCGGCAGCTTTCTCAATGTGGTGATCTACCGCCTCCCGAAGATCATGGAGCGCCAGTGGGCGGCTGAATGCGCCGAGCTGGGCGGCCAGGAGGCCCCGGCTGCGGAAACCTTCAACCTCCTGGTACCGCGTTCGCGCTGCCAGCAATGCGGCCATCCGATCCACTGGTACGAGAACCTCCCCGTCCTGAGCTTCCTGTTCCTGCGCGGCAAATGCTCGGCCTGCGGCACGGGCATCAGCCTGCGCTACCCGCTGGTGGAACTGGTCACCGCCGCCCTCTTCGCCTGGTGCATCTGGCGCTGGGGCGCCACGCCGACCGGGCTGGCCTGGTGCGGCTACTCGGCCGCCATCGTGGCCCTGGCCCTGATCGACTGGGACACCACCCTGCTGCCCGACGACATCACCCTGCCCCTGCTCTGGGCCGGGCTGATCGTGGCCGCGTTGCGCTGGAACAGCGTGACCCTGCCGGACGCGCTCTGGGGTGCCGTCGGCGGCTACCTCTCGCTCTGGCTGGTCTACTGGAGCTTCAAGCTGCTCACGGGCAAGGAGGGCATGGGCTACGGCGATTTCAAGCTCTACGCCGCGCTCGGTGCCTGGTTCGGCTGGATGGCCCTGGTGCCCATCATCCTGATGGCCTCGGTCATCGGTGCCATCGTCGGCATCGCACTCAAGCTCAACAGCAAGCTGCGCGAGGGAGGCTACGTGCCCTTCGGCCCCTTCCTGGCCGCGGCCGGCCTCACGGCCATGATCTTCGGACCGCAAAGCATCCTGCGCGCGGTCGGGCTCTGAACCATGCGGGACGTGCTGCGTCTCGGGCTCACAGGGGGCATCGGCAGCGGCAAGAGCACGGTGGCCGGCCTGCTGAGCGGGCAGGGCGCGGCCGTGATCGACGCCGATGCCATCTCGCGCCAGAGCACGGCAGCCGGCGGGGCAGCGATTGCGGCCATCGGGCAGGTGTTCGGACCCGGGTTCGTCACCCCGGAGGGTGCGCTGGACCGTGATCGCATGCGCATCCTCGCCTTCGGCGACCCCACGGCACGGCAACGGCTGGAGCAGATCATCCATCCCCTGGTCGCCCAGGAAACCCGGCGCCAGGCCGAGCAAGCCGCGCGGGCGGGGGCCCGTTGCATCGTGTTCGATATCCCGCTGCTGGTGGAATCGAAGCGCTGGCGGCCACAGCTGGACCGGGTGCTGGTCATCGACTGCCGCCCGGAAACCCAGGTCGAGCGGGTGATGCAGCGCAGCCAGCTGTCGCGTCCCGAGGTCGAGCGCATCATGGCCCAGCAGGCCACACGGGAGCAGAGGCTTCGGGCGGCCGATGATGTGATCTGCAACGACGGCATCAGCCTGGCCGAGCTGACCGCCCTCGTGGCCCGGCTGGCCCGGCACTTCGGGCTATGATAGTCCGTCGGGAAGCTGCAGCGTGATCACCTACGAATACCCTTTCAACGAGCGCATCAGGACCTACCTCCGGCTGGAGAGCCTGTTCCGCCGCCTGCTGGAACTGGTGGCACGAGACGCCGCCCTGGACCACCACTACGCGCTGGCCAGCCTGTTCGAGGTGATGGACGTGGGCGCCCGCGCCGACCTCAAGTCCGATGTGCTGCGCGACCTCGACAAGCAGAAGCAGATCCTCAACGGCTACCGCGGCAACCCCAGCATCGCCCAGGCCGTGCTCGACGAGGTGCTGCAGCAGATCGAGCACAGCTACAACCAGCTCAACAGCCTCTCGGGCAAGGTCGGCCATCTGCTGACCGAGAACGACTGGCTCATGAGCATCCGCAGCCGCATCGGCATCCCCGGCGGCACCTGCGCCTTCGACCTGCCGGCCTACTACGCCTGGCAGCACACCAGCCCCGAGCAGCGCCGCGCCGACCTGCAACGCTGGATCACGAGCCTGACCCCGCTGGCCGATGCCATCGGCCTGCTGCTCACCCTGCTGCGCGACTCGGGTGTACCCCAGAAGGTCCTCGCTCCGGGCGGCCAGTACCAGCAGACCCTGCCCCAGGGTCGTACCTTCCAGCTGCTGCGCCTGAGCATCGATCCCGCGCTGGGCCTGATCCCGGAGATCAGCGGCAACCGACTCATCGTCTCGATCCGCCTCATGCAGCTCGGTCAAGACGAACGCCTGCACGCGGCCTCGCAGGATGCCGGCTTCGACCTCACCCTGTGTTCCTGACGCAAGCCCCTGCCATGCCCGGCTCAGCAGAACGTCCCGCCCGCCTCGTCACCTGCCCGCGCTGCGGAGGCGACAGCGTCTATGCGCCGCACAATCCCTACCGCCCTTTCTGCAGCGAACGCTGCAAGAAGATGGACCTGGGCGCCTGGGCCAGCGAAAGTTTCCGGGTGCCGGCCGAGGCGCCGCCGGAAGACGAGGTCTTTGGGGATCCGAAGCTGCAGTAAGGCTCAGACGGCCTGATGCGTTGGGCCGTGGAACTGGCGCTCCTCGGCCAGCCAGTGCAGCACCGGCACCGTCCCCGGCAAAACCGGTACCGACTGCACGGGCAATTGCTCCCAGGCGCAGGCCTGGCCCTCGCGCATCTGCAGCTCGCCACGCCAGCGCAGCACCTTGCAGAAGTGGAGCCGCACCAGGGCGTGCGGGTAGTCCACGAGCTCGGTCTTCCAGGGCTGGATGTCCAGGGTCTCGATGCCCAGCTCCTCGTGCAGTTCGCGCGCCAGGGCCTGCGCCACGGTCTCGCCGACTTCGAGCTTGCCGCCCGGGAATTCCCAGTAGCCCGCATAGACCTTGCCGGCAGGACGTGACGTCAGCAGAAAACCGCCATCCGGCCTCAGCAGCACCCCGACCGCCACCTCGGTCACGGGCCGGTCGGCCCCGCCTTCGCGTGGGCGCTCGGCATCGGCAACGAGGGGCAACTTCATGCGGCGGCGTGCTTGCCCGCGTAGTCCTTGGCGAACTGGTAGGCCACCCGTCCACTGCGCGAACCACGCTCCAGCGCCCAGACCAGGGCCTCGTGCCGGGCCGCCTCCAGCGCGGACTCGGGCACGGCAAACGAACGCAGCCACTGCGTGACGATGCTCAGGTACTCGTCCTGGCTGAAGGGATAGAAGCTCACCCACAGGCCGAAGCGCTCGGACAGGGAAATCTTCTCCTCCACCACCTCGCCCGGATGGATCTCGCCGTCGTCAGAGGGCTGGTAGCTGAGGTTGTCCTTCATGTACTCGGGCAGCAGGTGGCGCCGGTTGCTGGTCACGTAGATCAGCACATTGGGCGTGGCCGCCGAGACCGAGCCGTCCAGGATGGACTTGAGCGCCTTGTAGCCGCCCTCGCCGTCCTCGAAGCTCAGGTCGTCGCAGAAGATGATGAACTTCTCGGGTCGCTGCGAAACCAGCTCCACGATGTCGGGCAGATCCGTCATGTCGGCCTTGTCCACCTCGATCAGGCGCAGGCCCTGATCCGCGTAGGTGTGCAGGCAGGCGCGGATCAGCGAGGACTTGCCCGTGCCGCGCGCCCCCGTCAGCAGCACGTTGTTGGCCGGCAGGCCACACACGAACTGCTCGGTGTTGCGCTGGATCTTCTCCTTCTGCGCATCGATTTCCTTCAGCTGCTCCAGCGTCATGGCCGCCACATGGCGCACGGGCTCGAGCACGCCATGGCCCGAGCTGCGTTTGCGGTAGCGAAAGGCGATGGACACGCCCCAATCGGGCTGGCCCAGGGGCTGCGGCAGGATGGCCTCGATGCGCAGCATCAGCTGCTCGGCGCGTTCGAGGAGACGTAAGAATTGTTCGTTCATGGGCAGAAGTTTATTCGCGGGCACCCGCGGGACTGGCTCCGCCGGACTGCTGGGTGCGCCCCCTGCAAGGGGGAGGGCAAAGCGAACGAAGGGAGCGTAGGGGGGTGCTCAAGATCTGTAATCGGCGTTGATCGTCACGTAGTCGTGGCTGAAGTCACAGGTCCAGACCGTGTCCTCGGCCGCGCCGCGGCCCAGGACCACGCGCACCGTGATCTCGCTCTGCTTCATCACGCGCTGGCCGTCCTCCTCGCGGTAGGCTGGGTTGCGTCCGCCCTGGACGGCCACGTGCACATCGTCCAGGTAGAGATCGATACGGCTCTGGTCCAGGTCATTGATGCCGGCATAGCCCACGGCCGCCAGGATGCGGCCGAGATTCGGGTCGCTGGCATAGAAGGCCGTCTTGACCAGCGGCGAATGCGCGATGGCGTACGCGACCAGGCGACATTCTTCCGCCGTCTTGCCGCCCTGCACCTGCACAGTGATGAACTTGGTCGCGCCCTCGCCGTCGCGCACGATGGCCTGGGCCAGCTTGCGCGCCACCTCCAGCATGGCCGCCTTGAGCTGGCGACCTTCGGAACTGTCGAGCGACTCGATCACCGGATGTGCCGCCTTGTTGCTGGCGATCACCACGAAGGAATCGTTGGTCGAGGTGTCGCCATCGACCGTCACGCGGTTGAACGAGCCTTCGGCCAGCTCACGCGCGAGCTGCTGCATCACGGCCTGGCTCACGCGCGCATCGGTGGCCATATAGCCCAGCATGGTGGCCATGTTCGGACGGATCATGCCCGCGCCCTTGCTGATGCCGGTGATGCTGATGGTGGCACCGCCGATAGTGACCTGGGTGCCAAAGGCCTTGGGCACGGTGTCCGTGGTCATGATGCCTTCGGCCGCACGCGCCCAGTTGTCCTCGCGCGCATCGGCCAGGGCCGCCGGCAGCCCCGCCACGATACGCTCGGAAGGCAGCTGCTCCATGATGACCCCGGTCGAGAAGGGCAGCACCTGCTCGGGGGCAAGCTTGAGGTGCGCGGCCAGGGCCGCGCAGGTGCTGCGGGCGCGCTGCAGGCCTTCCTGACCCGTGCCCGCATTGGCGTTGCCGGTGTTGACCACCATGGCGCGGATGCCCTTGCCAGACGCGAGATGCTCACGGCACACCTGGACCGGCGCGGCGCAGAAGCGGTTCTGTGTGAAGACGCCGGCCACGCTGGCACCTTCGTCGAGCAGCACGACGGTCAGGTCCTTGCGGTTGGCCTTGCGCACGCCGGCTTCGGCCACGCCGATGCGCACGCCCGCGATGGGGAAGAGTTCGGCCGGATGGGGGGCAGACAGATTGACGGGCATGGTGGTCTCAGGCGGGTGATCAGCTCAGCTTGCCGTGGCAATGCTTGTATTTCTTGCCGCTGCCGCAAGGACAGGGCTCGTTGCGGCCCACGCGCGGCACGGCGGCCACCTGGGTCGCCGCATCGACCGTGGTCTGGACCTCGCCGGTCTCGGTCGGTGCGGTGTAGGTCACATTGGCAATATGCTCGGCCTTGTTCTCCAGGGCCTCGGCCGCCTGGCCGATCTGCTCACCGGACTGCACACGCACCGTCATCAGGACCTTGGTGACCTCGTTCTTGACCGAATCGAGCAGCTGGCCGAAGAGCTCGAAGGCCTCGCGCTTGTACTCCTGCTTGGGCTGCTTCTGGGCATAACCACGCAGGTGGATGCCCTGGCGCAGATAGTCCAGCGCGCTCAGGTGCTCGCGCCAATGGGTGTCGATGCTCTGCAGCAGCACCATGCGCTCGAACTGCGTGAAATGGTCCGCACCGACCAGGTCCACCTTGGCCTGATAGGCCGCATGGGCCGCCGTCACGACCTTCTCGAGAAGGTCCTCGTCGCCGATGGCGCTGGCCTCCTGCACCAGGCGCTGCAACGGCACATCGAGCTGCCATTCGTCGTGCAGCACTCTTTCGAGACTGGCAACATCCCACTGCTCTTCCACCGACTCCTCAGGCACGTACTGGCGCACCAGGTCGGTAAAGCAGCCTTCGCGCAGCGAGGCGATCTGGGTCGACATGTCCTTGGCGTCCAGGATGGCGTTGCGCTGCTGGTAGATCACCTTGCGCTGCTCGTTGGCCACGTCGTCGTACTCGAGCAGCTGCTTGCGGATGTCGAAGTTACGCGCCTCGACCTTGCGCTGCGCGCTCTCGATGCTGCGCGTGACGATGCCCGCCTCGATGGCCTCGCCCTCGGGCATCTTCAGGCGGTCCATGATGGCGCGCACGCGATCACCCGCGAAGATGCGCATCAACGAGTCGTCCAGGCTCAGGTAGAAACGCGAGGAACCGGGGTCGCCCTGGCGGCCCGAACGCCCGCGCAGTTGGTTGTCGATACGGCGCGACTCGTGCCGCTCGGTCGCGATGATGCGCAGGCCACCCAGGGCCACGACCTTCTCGTGCTCCTGGTTCCACTGCACGCGCAGCGCATCGACCTGCTTGCGCCGGGTCGCCTCGTCCAAGGTCGCATCCGCCTCGAGAGCCTGGATGGCCTTCTCCACATTGCCGCCGAGCACGATGTCGGTGCCGCGACCCGCCATGTTCGTGGCGATGGTGATCATCTTGGGCCGACCGGCCTGGGCGATGATGTCCGCCTCGCGCGCATGCTGCTTGGCATTGAGCACCTGGTGCGGCAACTTGGCCTTTTCGAGCAGCTGGGCGATGATCTCCGAGTTCTCGATCGAAGTCGTGCCCACCAGCACCGGCTGGCCCCGCTCGTAGCACTCACGGATGTCGGCAATGGCGGCGGCGTACTTTTCGGCCGTGCTCTTGTACACGCGGTCCAACTGGTCGTCGCGACGGCTGAGGCGGTTGGGCGGAATCACCACCGTCTCCAGCCCGTAGATCTCCTGGAACTCGTAGGCCTCGGTGTCGGCCGTGCCGGTCATGCCGGCAAGCTTGCCGTAGAGGCGGAAATAGTTCTGGAAAGTGATCGAGGCCAGGGTCTGGTTTTCGGCCTGGATGGCCACTCCTTCCTTGGCCTCCACGGCCTGGTGCAGGCCGTCGCTCCAGCGGCGGCCCGTCATCAGGCGGCCGGTGAACTCGTCGACGATCACGATCTCGCCGCTCTGCACCACGTAATGCTGGTCGCGGTGGAAGAGGTGGCGCGCGCGCAGGCCTGCATACAGGTGATGCATGAGGCTGATGTTGGCCGGGTCGTAGAGGCTGGCCCCCTCGGGCAGCAGACCGGCCGGGGCCAGCAGGGCCTCGGCCTTTTCGTGACCCGCCTCGGTCAGGAAGACCTGATGACTCTTCTCGTCCACGGTGAAATCGCCCGGCTTGATCACGCCCTCGCCGGTGCGCGGATCGGCCTCGCCCTCCTGGCGCGTGAGATGCGGCACCAGCTTGTTGATGGCGAGGTAGAGCGCCGTGTGGTCCTCGGCCTGGCCGCTGATGATCAGCGGCGTGCGCGCCTCGTCGATCAGAATGGAGTCCACCTCGTCGACGATGGCGTAGTTCAGGCCGCGCTGCACCCGGTCGGCCGCCTCGTAGACCATGTTGTCACGCAGGTAGTCGAAGCCGTACTCGTTATTGGTGCCGTAGGTGATGTCGGCCGCGTAGGCAGCCTGCTTCTCCTGGCGCGAGGTCTGAGGCAGGTTGATACCCACCGTCAGGCCCAGGAAGTTGTAGAGCCGACCCATCCATTGGGCGTCGCGGTTGGCCAGGTAGTCGTTGACCGTCACCACGTGCACGCCCTTGCCGCTCAGGGCATTCAGGTACACCGGCAGCGTCGCAGTCAGCGTCTTGCCCTCGCCCGTGCGCATCTCGGCGATCTTGCCCTGGTGCAGGGCCATGCCGCCCATGAGCTGCACGTCGAAATGGCGCATCTTCATCACGCGCTTGGAGGCCTCGCGCACGACGGCAAAGGCCTCAGGCAGCAGTTCGTCCAGGCTGCTGCCCTGGGCAATGCGCTCGCGGAACTCACCCGTCTTGGCCTGCAGCTCGGCGTCGCCGAGTTTTTCGTACTGTGCCTCGAGTGCATTGATGCGGGCCACCACGCCGCGGTACTGTTTGAGCAGCCGGTCATTGCGGCTGCCGAAGATTTTGGTGAGGATGTTGATGCCCATGAACGCGGTACCGCCCTGCCGCTCCGATGGAAACGGCGGGGCCGTGCAATCCTTATCAGTCTAGATCGATGAGTGTCGCCGTGTACCGG